>CAVKXR010000140.1:0-6373 GCA_963660275.1 Oscillospiraceae bacterium | reverse complement strand
ATGGGCCCTGCTTGCGAAAAAACAGCTGGAAGCGGGCAATTCGGTCATCATCTTTCCCGAAGGAAAATGCCGGGAAGACGGCCTCTTGAACGAATTCAAACCGGGCTTCGCCTTTCTCGCCCGCAGCACGGGAGCTCCGGTCGTTTCTGTCGGACTAGACGGCATCTACCGTTTCGGGCACAGGACGCGGGTCGTTTTCGGGAACGCGGAAAAAATCGTTCGGGTCAAGGGCGTCCATTCGTCCGAACATCTTGCGGAACGCTCGGAATACTTTCGGCAAAAGGTGTGGCGCCTAAAACAGCAGGCGCAGGGAATCACCGGAAAGGAACTGCCGGTTGCCGAAAAGACGCCGCCCGAGGAGATGAAAAATTGAAAGCGGGACTGGTCCTCGAAGGCGGTTCCCGCCAGACGATTTTTACCGCAGGCGTTCTCGATGCGATGATGGATGCGCATATCGAATTCCCCTACATCGCCGGGGTTTCCGCCGGAGCCCACGCCGCGGCAAACTATATCACGGGACAGCGCGGACGGTTCCGCCACATCATCATGCCGACAAAGCTTCAACAGGGCAAAAAAAAGGCGCACCTGTTTCTCGACGGGATCCACAAGGAATGCCACGCTCTGCATTTTGATTCGGCTACCGGGGACATGCCGTTTGATTTCGAAAAATTTTTCCGTTCCGACATCGAGTGTGAAATCGCGGTTACCTGCTGCGAAACGGGTCGCGTCGAATTTAAAACCGAAAAGACGGACAAGAACAGGCTTCTCACGCTGATCAGCGCAAGCTGTGCCCTGCCTATGATTTTTCCGAACGTTTCCATCGGCGAATATCATTATGTCGATGGCTGCGTGACAGCCCCCATTCCCTTTGAACGCGCTTTTGCAAAAGGATGCGACAAGGTCGTCGCCATTTCGACGCATTATCCCGGAGAAATCGTCACGGACTTCACCAAGTACAAGGCGATTCTCCTCCCGCTGTTCCGGCACAAGTTTCCCAACCTCTTCCGGGCGCTGATGGTCCGTTACCGGCGTTACCAGAAAATGTTCGCGAAGATGGAACAGCTCGAAAAAGAAGGAAAGCTCTTTTTGCTGCGCCCCGAACGGGATCTCTGCGACCTTTTCGAAACCGACCTGAAAAAGCTCGACGACTCCTATTACCACGGATTCGATTACGCTCGGCATCGCATGGGAGAACTCAAGGCTTTTCTCGAATAACCGCAAGGAATTTCGGTATGGAAAACGGCGAATGGCTCGATTCCTATCTCTCCTTTCTCGCGGTCGAGCGCAACCTTTCGAATGCGACAATCCAGAGCTACGAAGAGGATCTCCGCCACTTCATCTTTTGGGCGGACGACAGGCACCGCAAAATTTCCGAACTTTTGCCGGAAGAGCTCGATGAATTTCTTTCGGAAATCGCAAGCAAGGAAGAATACAGCCCGACTTCTGTCGCTAGGCACTTTTCAAGCCTTCGGGGATTTCTCAAGTATCTGCTGAACGAAAAAGTTTTCCCTTATTCCACGGACAGCCTGCTCGCTCCGCCGCAAATCGGGCTTTATTTGCCCCAGTGCCTCTCACGGGAAGAAATCGACAGCGTCTTTGCAAAAATCGCCCAAGAATCCAAAGTTCCCGAACGGGACACAGCCCTTCTCGAACTTCTCTATTCCGAAGGTCTCCGCATCGCCGAAGCGCTATCGCTCCGCATCCAGGATATAGACCTTGACAACGAATGGATCAAGCCCATCGGCAAGGGGAACAAGCAACGGCTCGTGCCGCTCGGAGAAAAGGCCAAGCGGAATCTCCGGCTGTGGATACAAGGCCCGCGGCTAGAACTTTCGCCCAAGACAGACACGGTTATTCTCAACGCCCACGGAAAAAAGATGTCGCGGATGGGAGCCTGGAAGCTGATCCAGAAATATACAGCGCATCTCGACAAGCATGTCACGCCGCATACGTTCCGGCATTCCTTCGCCACGCATTGCCTCGAAGCAGGCATGGATCTGCGCGTCTTGCAGGAGCTGCTCGGACATGCAAGCGTCACCACCACACAGATTTATACCCATGTGAGCGGACAGACCATCCGGGAAGAACACCGGACGTTCCATCCGCGGGAGCAGGGCAAGCGCTAGACCTTGAGTTCGCCGGCGTCGATTTTCTGCCAGTCGCTGAACCGGTCAAGTTCCGGGCGGACTTCGTTTTCGACAAAGAGCTTGACCTGGGACGGGGCGCGCCCGACAAATTTTTTCAAGTCGAGAATGTGTTCGAGCGCCTTTTCATCGATTCCGAGTTTCTGGAATTTTTCGTTTTTCTTGATGCGTTCGAGCAAATCGTTGTCCTTGCCTTCGACTTTCACAACTTTCGCCGCTTCCATGCTCATCTTGCGGATTTCTTCGTGAAGCTCCTGGCGGTCGCCGCCATGCTTGACGCCTTCCATGATGATGTTTTCCGTCGCCATGAACGGAAGCTCTGCGCGAATCCGCTTTTCGATGACCTTCGGATAGACGACAAGTCCCGTGGAGACGTTTTCCGCGATGATGAGCATCGAATCGATGGCGAGGAACGCTTGCGGTATAGCGAGACGCTTGTTCGCGCTGTCGTCGAGAGTCCGTTCGAACCACTGCGTCGCCTGGGTGATGGCGGTGCTCGTTTCGAGCGAGATGACAAAACGGGCGAGCGAGCAGATCCGTTCACAGCGCATCGGGTTTCGCTTGTACGCCATGGCGCTGGACCCGATCTGCGTACTTTCGAAAGGTTCTTCCACTTCCTTGTTGCCCTGCATCAGGCGCATATCCGTCGCAAACTTGTGGAGACTCTGTGCGATGGAGGAAAGAACCTGGTTTACGCGGTTGTCCCACTTGCGGGTGTATGTCTGGCCGGTAATCGTCAGGTGACGCTTGAAGCCGGCGCGTTCCGTCACACGGCGGTCGAGTTCGCGAATCTTTTCTTCGTCGCCGTTGAAAAGGTCCATAAAGCTCGCCTGGGTTCCGGTCGTCCCCTTCACCCCGCGGAACGGCAAGACGTCGATCAGGAAATTCAGCTGTTCAAGATCGATCAGAAGGTCCTGAATCCACAGGCAAGCGCGCTTGCCGACGGTCGTGAGCTGGGCCGCCTGGAAATGCGTCGCACCGAGCTGCGGCATATCCTTGTATTCCAAAGCGAACTTCGAAAGCTTGTCGATGACGCGCATCAAACGACGGCGAACATAAATCATCCCCTGCTGCATCTGGATAAGGTCGGTGTTGTCCCCGACAAAAGCGCTGGTCGCTCCCAAGTGGATAATGCCCTTGGCCTTCGGGCACTGGACGCCGTAAGCATAGACGTGGCTCATCACATCGTGACGGCGACGCTTCTCCTCGGCTTCCGCAACATCGAAATTGATATCCTTCGCGTGAGCCTTGAGTTCGTCAATCTGTTCCGAAGTAATCGGAAGTCCCAGTTCCATTTCGCTTTCGGCAAGGATGATCCAGAGCTTGCGCCAGGTTTCAAACTTGAATTGCGGGCTGAAGAGAAACTTCATTTCCCTGGAAGCGTATCTTGTATTGAGGGGATTTTCGTATTCGTCACGCATATTCGTATTCCTTTTGATTTGAAATTCTAGATGACCGGTCCGACAGCAGCGGAATCCGGGACGGCGGAAGTATCGGGCGGCGCGTTTAACGCCTTGAGGCTATCGACCTTGAGACTGTCGCGCTTCGGGAACATGTTCTGGTAGATGACCGTCCGGCGGCTCGCCATGAAACGGCTGTAGCGACCGTTCGGGCTGTGCTTGCCGGGGCTTGCGAGGACCGCTGCCATGTTGATCGACTGGTCGAGATTTAGCTTGTACGCACTCCTGTGGAAAAATTCCTGGCTGGCCGCTTCGCAGCCAAAGATGTTCTGTCCCCACTGCGCATAGTTCAGGTAAAGTTCGAGGATTCTGTCCTTGCCGAGCATCTTTTCCATGAGAAGCGCATACGCGAGTTCCTTGAACTTCCGCTCCCAGGAACGCTCCCCCGAAAGGAAAAGGTTTTTCGCCAGCTGTTGCGTAATCGTACTGCCACCGAACTTCGTCTTTCCGTAATAGCGGTTCGCGTCCAAAGCCTCGGCAATCGCCCGCACGTCAAAACCCGGATGGTAATAGAAGCCCGCGTCCTCGCTTGCAATCACAGCCTTTTGCAGGTTCGGGCTGATACTGTCCAGGGGAACGAACCGATGCTTAATCTGCGTTGCCGGGTTCGAATCGACCAGCGCCTGCATGTAGCGACTCATCTCGGGATTCGAATGTTCTAGCTGGAGCACGTTGTCGTAAATCGCATAGCAATAGACAAAGCCCTTGTAGAGAAGCACCGACGCCGCAACGGTAAAGGCTATCGCATAGAGCATCAGAGCGAGCAGCACCAGCCGCACGAGACGGTTCAGGATGCGGTAAACCCACTTGAAGACGCAACATCCCACCGACAACTTTTTACGGACGCCTTCGGGAATCGAATTCCAGAAATTCGAAAGGGATTGTTTTACCTGCAAGAACTTCACGCCGGGAATATAGAAAAGTTCCTAACTTCGAAATTACGCGGAATTTTTTACAGCCGACCGTCAAAAAATCTAAATTGAAAAAAGGCAATTCGAAGACTTCCCCGTTTCAAGTCGGAGCGCATTTTAAATGGTCACGGACAAGAAAGAGCTCAAAGAACAAGAAATACGGACTATGTTCATTTCCCCAGCCTTAAAAAACAAAGGTTGGGAAGTTCCTGTGAATATGCGTGAAGAATATTACTTCACAGACGGCCGTGTACTTGTGGCAGGCAACCAGCACTCGATTGCCGAGGGCAAGAAGGCGGACTATCTGCTCCTTCACCAAGGCAAACCCATTGCCGTGGTCGAAGCGAAAGACAACAGGCACGCCATCGGCGGCGGCATACAACAGGCGATGGACTATGCTCTTATCCTGGATTTGAAATTTGCCTATGCGAGTAACGGTGACGGATTCCTGGAACACGACTTTATAACAGGCAAGGAAACAGAGTTGTCGTTAGACCAGTTTCCCACTGAGGATGAACTGTACCAGCGTTACCTAGCCTCAAAAAACTACACTCCCGAAGAGCGGCGCATTGTAGAAACGCCGTTCTATTATGACGCTTATAGCCATGAACCTCGATACTATCAACGTATCGCTATAGATCGAACAGTTGAAGCGATAGCAAGAGGACAACAACGAGTTTTGGTTGTCATGGCAACAGGTACAGGCAAGACCTTTACCGCGTTTCAAATCATACACCGTTTGCACAAGAGCGGAGCAAAGAAAAAAATTCTCTATCTGGCCGACCGCAACATTCTCATCGACCAGACCATGGCTCAGGACTTTAGGCCATTCAAAAAGTTCATGACCAAGATTACCAGCGTCAGCGAGGGCGAAGAAAAGATAGACTCCTCGTATGAAGTCTATATGGCTCTTTACCACCAGCTGATCGGCAAGGAAGGCAAGCCCGACCCGTTTCTGGAAGTGCAGCCCAACTTCTTCGACTTGATAGTCGTCGATGAATGCCACCGCGGCAGCGCAAAAGACGATTCTGCCTGGCGCAAAGTGTTGGAGTATTTCAATACGGCAACGCAAATCGGCATGACCGCTACGCCAAAAGCGGAAGAAGGCGCAAACAACCTTGATTATTTTGGCGAACCGGTCTATATGTACTCACTGTTACAAGGCATCAACGACGGCTTCTTGGCTCCATATCGCGTAACGGCAGCTTTCATCAACATAGACTTGCAAGGTTGGACGCCAGAAGAAGGCGAACGAGACCTCTTTGGCAAAGAGATAGAAGATAAATTATACCAGAGGCAGAACATTGGACGCGACCTTGCTATCAAAATGCGCAGAAAAATAGTGGCGCACCGCATCACGCAAAAGCTAAAAGACATCGGTCGCATGACAAAGACAATCGTCTTCTGCCCGGACATCGAGGAAGCCGCCGAAATGCGGACTCTCTTGATAAACATGAACCAAGACATGTGTCGGAAGTCACCTTATTATGTAACACGCATTGTAGGCGAAGACAGGGAAGGCAAGAAACAGCTCGACAACTTTATCAGTGTGGATGAACCATATCCCGTCATCGTGACGACCTCGGAACTTCTCTCCACGGGCGTGGACTGCAAGACCTGCGGACTAATCGTCATCGACAAGGAGATTGGTTCCATGACCGAGTTCAAGCAAATCATCGGTCGCGGCACACGTCTGCGCAAGGATAAAGGAAAGTGGCATTTGGAGATACTCGACTTCCGTAATGCCACAGCCAAGTTCAAAGACCCAAACTTTGACGGCGACCCGGAGCCTCCAAAAGAGTCCCCTAGAAATAAATATGAAATGCCGGAAACTATACCGCCCCATGTCGGCGAAGAC
>CAVKXR010000139.1:0-6420 GCA_963660275.1 Oscillospiraceae bacterium | reverse complement strand
ACTGGATTCTCCACAAGGATAGGGTTGTCGATTCCTACGAGGAGGAGCGTCGGATAAACCACCGGATTATCGCAAAGATGGGGGAGACCGTTGACGACTTCTCGGATTTGCACGAATCTCTTTCGAATTTCCTTTCGACGCTTTCGGAAGGTATCGAGGCGAAATCCGCTGCGGTCTATATCTGGGACGAAAAGGAAAGGCTTTTTCGCTGCTCGGATCTTTACGGAGTCTTTTTCCCGCTGGTCAGCGGCAATGAGATGAGCTTTACGCATTTGGAAACCCTGAAAAAAATCGCCTTTTCGCAAAACATTTCCGACGAGAAGAATGTCGTCTGGGAATGCGGGGCGACGCGGACGGGAATTTTTATGCCGTTTGCGGGGCGCGACGATCGGATTCTTTCCCTGGGAAGCCGCGCAGCGAACATCCGATCCCTGATTCTCGAACCGCTGTGCTTTGAACAGCAACTTTTGGGCGTCTTGGTCGTCGAGAACAAACAGTACGAGCGTTACTTTACGGAGAGCGATTACTATCTGGTCCAGAATTTCGCCCACTACGCGACGATGATTCTCAAGGCGCACGACGCTGCGCTCGAACGGCAGAACCGCGCCCGGACACAGGCGGAACTGCAGCTGGGATTTCACATCCAGACGGGGCTCTTGCCGCATTCGATTCCTGAGTTTTCGGGAATTTCGCTAGCGGGTTCGATGACTCCCGCGAAGGAAATCGGCGGAGATTACTTCGACTTTTTGAATCTGCCGAACGGAAACCTGGGAATCGTCATCGGCGACGTTTCGGGCAAGGGCGTTCCCGCCGGGATGGTGATGACTTCGCTGTATGCGTTTCTCCATGCGGAGTGCCGTTATTTTGCCAACACTTACCGGACGCTTGTCCATGTGAACGCGGATCTTTCGAACCACATTTCGGAAACGATGTTCGCCTCGCTCCTGTTCTTTGAATGGAATCCCCGGTCGAAAGCCTTGCACTATACGAGCTGCGGGCACGAACACATCTTGCATTTCAAGAAGGCGGAAAACCGTCTGGAAACGATTCGGAGCGGAGGCATCGCACTTGGGATGGTCGCGGACAACAGCAAGATCATCCGGGAAAAGTCCCTGCTCGTAAAGCCCGGGGACACGGTTCTGCTCTATACGGACGGCGTGACGGAAGCTTCGAACGAGGCTCGTGAAATGTTCGGGCTTGAACGCCTCAAGGCCTTTGCCGAAAAATACGAGGCGCTTTCTGCGGACGAAATACGCTTGGCGCTTCTCGACGAACTGCGGAACTTTGCGCATGGGGCAGCCCAGGCGGACGACATAACGATTCTCGTGATGAAGTTTTAGGGCGAGATTTTAAGCAACAAAAAAGGCTTCCCGTTGGGGAAGCCTTTGAAATTTACCCGGCTTACTTGGAAAGCGCGTGGAAGAGGGCGAACACCATGCCCGGGCGGAAGTATTTTCCCGCCGTATATTTGAGCGCGGTGCTGTGGAGAAGCGTAAAGAGGGCTTCTTCGGAAATCTTCGCCTTTTTCGCGAGCGGGCCGAAGCTTTTCTTGAACGTGGCGAAGTTTTTCGAAAGCTTCGGGGATATCCGACCGTCGGCGAGGAGGGCGCCTTTTTTACCGAGATCCGCAACGAGAGTCTTTGCCGCCGAAGGGGAAACGCCGATTTTTTCGAGCGCGTCTTCGTGCAGCTTACAGGAACCGTTGAAGCCTTCCGGCGCTGCGAACGGGACCTTCGCTTCGTCGTAGAGGTTCTGGATCATGCTTTCGACGATTTCGCGCGCTTCGTCGAGCGACTTGTGGAGGATCATGCCGCTTGCGATGCTGTATTGGATGCCAATCCACACGTCGTGAGCCTGGAAGTTGAACTCGTCGAGCGGGGAACCGTCCTTGTGGACGAGGTTTGCCGCGCCGAGAAGCGGGGAATTCGCCTTGTAGTTCGTGCGGAAGATGCGGTCGAGCGTGCTCTTTCCCTTGGCGTCGTCGGTGAGCGGTTCGAGTTCGAGAAGTCGCAGGTAGGTGTCCGCGAGCATGGAATCGGCAAAGACGTCATCGGAATCCAGGGAGATTTTCGCCTGGAACGAATCGCGGAACGCTTCGGGGCAGGAACCGTAGAGCCATTCCTTCTTGAACTTGCGGAGTTCGAGTTTCGAAAGTTCGACGTCTTCGGGAATTTCGGAGAAGTCGAGCCAGTCGTTCAGTTCGCGGAGCTTTTGCGTGTCCGTGCCGGAGAGCGGAAGTTCGTCGGCAAGCGCTTCGACCACCTTGTCGAAATGATCGAAGTTCACGTCCTTGGCTTCGATCGGCGTCGCGAAGAAGTGGAAGTATCCTTCGTTTTCGTCCCAGAGCGCAGCGTGGAATTCCTTTTCCGCTTCGGAGGCTTTCCGGTTCCAGTCGAGCGACCGTGCGGAATCCCCGACCAGTTCCGCAATCTTTGCCGCGGCGCGGAGACCCGCAATCCAGAGGGAACCGCAATAGACCGAGATGCCGTTGGAGGAAAGGTTGTCGAACGTGTCGTCCGTGCCGTGGGTGAGCGGGAAATTTTCGCCTTCACCGACCATCTTCTCTAGATATTCCATACAGGCATAGACAGCGTCCTTGCAGTATTCGACGATGTTCTTTTCACCGGTGAATTTATAATGGCGGAGCACCATCAGGACGTATTTCGGGGCGAGGTCCTTCCATTCTTTCACGTTGTGCCAGTCGTAGGCGTCGGGCTTTGCGTCGAACGGGCTTCCGAGATCGTGGATGACCGCTCCGCATACGGCCCGCGGGCCTTCGAGTTTCGCTTCGGGAAGATCCGCAAAGGGATGGTTCACGTATTCGTGGTGGCGTCTTGTCTTCGGGTCGCTTGCGAGAATCGCATCGGCAAAGCGTTTCATCACTTCACCGTCGAGTCTCGGGAGAAGCGCAAGCAGGGAGAAGCTGCCGTAGAAATAGACGTCGAGCGAATTGAAGAACGGGTAGTCAGCGCATTCGCGGACGAGGAAACGGTCGTCTTTGTCCCAGACGCTCGCTTCGGGAATGAAGCTCAGCGTGTTGAGTGCGAGCGAGCGGAAGTTCGCCTGCTTTTTCTTGTCTTTCGGGAAGAGCTTCGCGAGGCTCTTTTCCGGGGAGAGCGCACGGTAGGCGTCGCCGAAAGACTTTTCGAATTCGCCGTCGAAGTTGAGCGCTTCCGAGAGCATCGCCTGGACGCGGCCAAAAGGTTCCGGGTAGAAGACGGTGTACTTCTTGAGCGATTCCAGACCGTTCAGGCGGATGTGCGGAAAGTCGAGAACCGTGTTGAACTGGACGCTCGCCTTGGTGCGGGGCTTCAGGCGGATTGTCACGACAAGAGCGCCGGCGACTGTTTCGCGTCCGCTATAGACGTTCTTGACGAAGTTTGCGGAAACGCGTCCGCTGTGGAGCGCACCGGCGAGAACTGCCTTCTGGTCGTCGCGGTAGAAAAGCGGCTTTGTCGAAACGTTCACGTCGTCCTTCGGATTCCAGGTCGCGCTGATTCCCATGCAACCGTCGAAGTCGCTTTCGGAAAGATTCTTTTCGTTGTAAAACTCGACGCCCTTGACCGATCTGCCGTCGGCAAGAGTCGCGTTGAACTCGACGCCTTTCGGATTCCGCGCCGCGGGAACGAGCACGAAGGAGGAATCCTGGACGCCCTGACGGTCTTTCGCAATCTGGTAACCGCAATAGTTTTCCTGCATTTGCACGAGCGTTACTTCGCGGACATCCTTGGTCGGGTTCACGAGTTCGTAGCGGACTGCGCTCACGGGGAGGCTCGAAATGCGTTCGGCGTTCGGGAGGACGTAGCTGTATTGGTAGCGCGTCATCTGGACGCCTTTTGTCCCCTTGAACCGGGTGCGGGAAAGCGGATATTCCGCCGTGTATTCCATCTTCTGCGCGTCGTAGCCTTTCTCGCCCAGGAATTCGGAATCGTCCCCGAATGCGGCGGTCAAGGCTCCTTGGCTTTCCGCCTTTTCGCCTAGTTCCCCGTCAAAGAAGTCGATGAGGACGCTGCGGTTGAATTCGGGCGAAGTCGTTTCGCCTGCGTCGATCATTTTTTGCGTGCGCGGGCTGAATTCCGTGTGCCAGCGGAGAAGGGCGTCCCTGTTCGTTGCGAAAAATTTCTTGTCGGCGAGAACCTTTGCGATTTTTTTCAGAGCGTCCTTTTCGTTCGTTTCCGGGAAGAGGGCGTTTCCGTCTGCGTCTTTCAGCGTGTAGAACTGGTTCTTGCGGGAAAATTCAAAAAAGTTCCGGATGGCGAGCGGGCTATTTTTTCCGATGACCGATTCGCGGTAGAACATGTTTTGGAGGCGCAGATCGTTTGGGTCTGTGGCGCGAACCTGGACGCCCGGGATCATGCTCGTCACGGGCGTTGTTCCCGCCGGGGTAACCGTGTAGGTGCTTCCGATGCCGCCGACAGCGATTCCCGTCGTCGCTGGTGTCGTGGAAAGCGGTGTGTACCAGGGCTGGATAAATTCGACGGCGAGACCCTTTGTCATCAGGTCCTTGACCGAGCCGTGCAGCTTGGCGGATTCCAGATATTTATCAAAAGTCATGAGGGATTCCTATGGTTGAAAATTTTTCACGGTAAATCTAGAAAGTTATTTTTGCGGGCGTAAAAAGGATTTTCCCGTAAAACGGGAAAGCCGAATTTTTAGGATCGAAGCCGGAAAGGACGCTGGAAATGAAATTCAAACTGCCCGATTTTTTGCGCGATGTGCAGACGCCCTCGGAAGGGGAAAACGCATTGCGTACAAATTATCCCGATTGCGTTATCGTCGGAATCGACGAGGTCGGGCGCGGACCGCTCGCAGGTCCCGTTGTCGCCTGCGCCGCTGTCCTGAAAAATCCGGTGGCGGATTCTGCGCTCAACGATTCCAAGAAGCTTTCTCGGAAAAAGCGCGAAGCGATGTTCGAAAAGGTCAAGGACGAATGTCTCTGCTATGCGATTGCGAGCGCAAGCGCAAGGGAAATCGACGAGATGAATATCCTCGAAGCGGATTTTCTCGCGATGCGGCGCGCGCTTTCTGCCTTGGGCTTTTCCGGACTTTCCGTTTCCGAATCGGAGATTCCTATCGAAGCGAAAGGATTGCTTCCAGCGGGGGCGAAACTTTTGCTCGCTGTCGATGGGAACCTGAAAATCCGCGGCATCCCGGAAGAATGCCAGCTTGCGATTGTCCAGGGCGACGGGCGGGTCGCTAGCGTTTCCGCGGCGTCGATTCTCGCAAAGGTTTTCAGGGACCGCTACATGGATGCTCTCGCGGAAAAATATCCGGGTTACGGCTTTGAAAAAAACGCGGGCTACGGCACGAAGGCGCATCTAGAAGGAATCCGCTTGCACGGCTTGACACCGGAACACCGGCGGAGCTTCCACCCGAAAAGCCTTCAGGTGGAGATGGAACTGTAGGGAAAATTACAAGGCTTCCAATCGAGACTTTCTCGTTTTCCAGTCGGGCATGAAAATGGTCAGTTGGCGGTAAAATTCCCGAGTGTGGAAAGGATATCGCAGATGGATAAGCTCGTGCATGACCACATATTCAATGCAGGATACCGGAGCCGTTACAAGTAAGGAATTGAAAGTCAGCAGATTTTTACTTTGTACGCAACTTCCCCAGCGGGAAATCATTTTTCTCAGACGGATTGTCGGGGACGTTATTCCGTATTTTTTGAATTGCGGATAGAATCTTTGGCAAATCGATTCGATTTTTGATTTGCATTGTTTCCTCAGCCATGATTCCAGCAGTTGCTTTTTCCGCTTGATATCGCTGGTGTCGTTTACCGAAAGCGTGATGTAGCTTTCGTCGCATTCGACTGAATTCCGGTTTGCTCTTTTAACTTTTAAACGCAGGTTCTTGCCGAATAGCGGGATGGTTTCCCCATCGATAAAAGCCTTGTCGGACGGTTTCTGTCTTGCGGTTTCCGAAAATCGTTGAATGTTTTGAAGAATGCAGGTACTGTTTTTCTTGATAAACGCATCGATTTCCTTTATCGGGACGTTTTTCGCCGCAGACACGAAAATACGTTGGTCCGCCTTGATACGCAGATTAAGCTTCTTGACGTCCTTGCGTTCCAGGGTGTATTCGATGTTTCGGGTTTCAAACTTTACTGTTCTAGGCATCAGTAACGCCTCAACGCGACATGGATGACGCCTTCCGAAATTTTGTCGATGGAGTCAAAGTCAACGGAAATGCCTTTATCGTTTTCGAGTGCGAAAAACAAGTCATCGATGTCCTGTCGGATGCGATTGTGAATATCCGTATTGTTCTGCCAATCGACCATGCAGTGATTTTGGATAATGTCGGCGACTTTGATGGCGATTTCCGCTACCGTGTCGTTCGGAATCTTTGCGGAATTTAAAGTCGGCAGGATTACTCCGTAAAACGCCAGAGCGTTCCCGTTTTCCCTGAGCTTTTCGGGATAAT
>CAVKXR010000138.1:0-6453 GCA_963660275.1 Oscillospiraceae bacterium | reverse complement strand
CGCCAGATGCGTATAATCGTCTTTTCGAGGAAAACTCATCCGACGAAGTCAAAAAGTTTCTTCCAAAATCAAAAAGAGAAAAGGCTCTGAAATTTGCCATTCGTCGCATGGATTTTGAAATAACGAATTATTGGAAGCGGGCGGCATACTTTTGGGCCTTTGTCACGGTTATCTACGCGGCTTATTTCCAAGTTTTAAAATTCTACAGCAGTCAGGGCGAAGGTTGCATCGGCCAAGGATGTCAAGCTTTTGACTTTGGACATATTCCGACGCTTGTGCTTGCGGGCTTGGGACTTGTTTTTTCGGTTGCCTGGATTTTGTCATCCAAAGGTTCCAAGCATTGGCAGGAAAACTGGGAAAACCATATTCATCGTTTGGAAGAGCCTATCATGGGACCGATTTTCGACATCTACAAGCCGAAGTCATTTTCGGTTTCAAAAGTCAACCTGATGCTTGGATATATTGTGGCAACATGTGCGAGTGGGCTTTTTGTGTTCGAAGCCGTGAACTTTTGCCAAAAATTCGGGAGCGATCGGGGAATAGAACCGATGTTGCTTTTCTGCGGAATTCTTTTGTTTGCTGTTCTCGGAATGGCAACGTTTGTACTCTGGTCTATTGGAAACAGGGTGAAAAAATGAAAATCTTGCTTGAATGGTTGGAACCTAAAAATTTCTTCTTTCTCCTGAGCTTGATTGCGGGAACCTTTCTGGCATTTGGCGTCGCCGGAATAACTTTTACATTTGACTATCAGCATGAAAAGCTATGGATTAGCGTCGCTTTTGCGCATATTTTGTTTGCCGCTGTTCATGCTTGCCGCCTCATAAGACGGGAACATTTGCCAGTTCGATTTAAGGAAATAGAGTTCTCTCTGGAAAAAGACGGAATGAAAAGAAACTTCGCAATTGACGATGTGATTCTTCATTATGTTTCCTGCGACTCCGAAAACAATCCTAAAACGGAAGACGTGATGCTTTCCGACTTTCTAAAAGAGGCGTGGAAACTGAACGATAAAAATGAATTGCGTTCAATTGAATTTAAGGACTCAAACGGAAACAAAACGGCAACAATTGAAACCCATAGGAGATAAATAATGGCAAAAGCCTTTCTGTTTTTTGGAGTAATGTTATCCTGCCTAATCGCTTGCGGAAACGAAAATACGGGAGCGGGTCCCGAAATTTCCATTGATTCCGCAAAATATTATAATCCTGCAATCTCCTATGGGACGCTCAAGGATAGTCGTGACGGGCAGGTTTACAGGACCGTTCAAATCGGCGTGCAGACCTGGATGGCCGAAAATTTGAATTACGACTACAATGTTGGAACGGCTGCAAGTTACTGCTACAATGATAGCAAGGACTCTTGCGCCAAGTACGGTCGCCTTTACACGTGGTCCGCCGCGATGGATTCGGCTGCCATATTTTCCAATGACGGTAAGGGTTGCGGGCGCGGCGTAACATGTTCTGCTAATGGAAAGGTGCAGGGGGTGTGCCCAGCGGGTTGGCATCTACCGGATACAACGGAATGGAAAGCGCTTATAAATTATGTGGATCTACAAACGACGGACGACGCCGGCTATGCATTGAAAGCGACAAACGGCTGGAGATCTTACAACGGTGTTTCTAGAGACGGCTCGGATGAATTTGGCTTCGGAGCATTACCTGCGGGCTTTCATTATGATAGCGAATATCTAAGTGCACTCGACTATACCGCCTTCAAGACGACTTCTTCAGAAGATCAGTACTGTGCCAATGTTCTGTATTTGCATGCCGATCGCACGCTTGTTGGCGATGACGACTATGATGAGTTCGGATATCCCAGGCATAAGGATTATTTCACCTGTTATAGCAATAAAATAGCTGACCCCGTCCGTTGCATCAAGGACTAGCCAGAGCTTAGAATTGAGAGCTTAGGATAGCTTGAGTTGATAGGAATTAGGAAACAGGATTCAGAAATCAGTGGATAGCAGTTGAAATGGGACACGGAACACGATAAGCGGGACGAGGGAGTCAGAATGGGCTTTTACTTCAAGCGGTCATCCTGAAAGAAGGGGCATAAATAAGTCGCTAATCTATCATTGCCGGGCTTGACCCGGCAATCTCCGTATGAAAAGGGATTCCCCGGTCTGCGTCCGCCGCGGCGGACAAGCACGGGAATGACAGAAGAGAGGAATGAACACAGCCTCTATGTCATTATCGGGCTTGATCCGATAATCTCTGAAAAAAGTCCGCGGACCAAACAATCAATCATCCGTACTCGCCGCGTTCAGGCGAATGTCCGGCAGATCCTTGACATAGACAGCAAAGCTCCAACCCGCGGCAGGTCCTGTCGGCGTCCACGTGAAATCGATTTTCCAGCAGTGCAAGGTCCGGTCGAACGTAAACTCGTGCGAAGCGAAGCGGCCCTCGGTATAGCTGTAGCGGGTCGTATAGGTCATCGACCAGTTTTCGGTCGGATGCAGCGAAGCGGAAATTCCCGTCGAATGGGAAACGTTGTCCCGGAAAACCTTGCGCCCGACGCGCGTACTCGAAAAGGAATAGCGGTAGTCGAGGCTCGCCGACCAGGAATCCTTCTGGTATTTCCCCATCTGGGACGGAAGCCCGGAATTGAAGCTCCCCGACCAGTTGAACGTTTTCGACAGATCGTAACCCCAGTAAGTAAGTTCCGGTATTCGGACCTTGTTCGGATCTTCTTCGAACTTGTGGTAGAAGCTGTGCCGCGTGCGGATGGTAAAAAGATAGTTCGGCAAAACCTGGAACCCGAACGACGAGCTGATATCCGACCACTGGAGCGAATCCGCTGCAAAATTGTAGGACGTCGAATGGGATGTCGTCACCAGCCGACGCGTCCCGTAGGTGTCTTCCGATGTCGTCGAATCCTTGCCGTCCTCGGATTTTCTCGTCCGACCGACCGTCTTCAGATACTTGATATCGAAATCGTTCGAAAGGGAAAGCCCAATCGCTTTCTGTTCCGTCTGGTAAGGCGTCTGGCCCAGGAGCGGATGCTTCACGAAATACCTGTTCGTATCCATCTTCGGTGCATACGTGTAAGAGATGCTCGGCGAAAGCACGTGGCGAATCCCCGTAAAGCGGCCGATTTCCGGCATCCAGATTCCGTAGAGTTTCGTGTCCGCGGTCAGGCTGTAATTGTGGTTGTAGAAAAATTCTCCGTATTCATCCTTTTCCGGGTTGAAACCGCTGCGCTGCTTGCGATACTTGGCGGAATCGTCCGGATTTATCCAGCGGTTTCCGCTCCACATTCCTGTGAAAGTCGCCCGCGGCGTCAAGTTGATGACACCAAAAAGCGAACCCGAATAGTCCAGGGAATAGGTTCCGAGATAGCCCGTGTACCAGGCGACCGTATCGATATCCCGCACGGTATCCGGAGCGACCTTTTCATACAAATTAAATCGGTTCGTAAAGGAATAGTTGAACTTGTCGAGAAAGGATTCTTCGCGGGCTTCGTCCTCGTCGCGTTCGAAATCAAAAAGCTGTCCGCTCATGCGGAACTGGACATCGGGAATCTGGCGCTCCTTGTTGCCCGTCACCAGGTTATACTGCTGGGAAGCCTTCACGGTGAGGCTCTTGTTCGTCCCGAACTTTCCCGAATAGGTCATCTGGGCATTCGCCTGCTGGTTCAAAATGGTTTCCGAAGTGAGGCCGTTATCCTGTCTCACCCTCTGGCTCGAAACGAAGGATCCCGAACCGGAAAGCGTATGCTTGCCGTCGGGTGTCAGGTTCTGGTTGTGGTTGAACGAAATATCGTAGCCGCTGTTCGCAAAGTCGAACTGTTCCAGATAGCTCGTGTAAGAAATGTTTCCGTCCAGGCGATAGCGCCACTTGTAGCGAATCGTTTCGGAAAGCGTCGTCTTTTCAAAGCTCGCCGACGAGCCTTCGATGATATCCCCCGAAGTCGTCGCATCCCAGTAATCGTTCGGCGCATAGTAAAACCCGACATTCTTGATGTAAAAGCCCTGCACCTGGTCACCGCCGAATTTCGGCGTCAAAAGCCCCGACCGGCGTCCGCTCTTGAGAGGCGCGACAATCATCGGCAAGACGGCAACCGGAACGTCCGCGATGTTCAAGACGACAGGCCGAGCCGTCACGCTTTCCTTCGGCTTCACGACCATCCGCCTCCCGTAGAAATAGTAATGCTGGTGCGTCGTATCGTCACATGTGCTGAAATCGCCCCGCGCGATCAGAAGCCGCGTATCGGGAAGCCTCCGCACTTCCATCCCGTTCAGCTGGTTATTGTCCTGAAATGTCGTCGCGTAATAGACCTCGCCCACCCGGGACTTCATGTTATACTTCATCCGGTAACCGGCCAGGGACGAATTTCGCGTTTCGCGCAAAACGGGATCGCCGCTCGCCTGCAAGACCTGATCCTTCTGGTTGAAAAGAATCGTATCCGCGTCGAGCGTCACCGTCCGGTATTTGAGCTGCGCCTTGTCGTTCAGGTTGAAAGTCGAAGCGTTCACGTCGTATTGCAAATCCACGGCATGGTATTCGACCGTATCCGCAAGCGTCGAATCTCTCGGCCCGCCGAACCAATCCGAAGACGAATCCGCCGAAGTGGAGTCGGGAATTTCGGGACGCTCCGAAAGCTCTATCCGCGTGAGTTCCTCCGAAAAAGAAAGCGAAGCCAAAACGAGCACCCATCCGAACAGGCACCCGAAAATTTTCGGCATTTTCGAAAAAAACATCACTCGCCAAAAATAGAAAAGGAAAGGCTCCTGCCCAAACAGAAGCCTTTAGCGAATCAAACGGAAAACGTTAGCGGAGTTCAACCGAGACGGCGGAAGAAGCGTCGTTCTGGTCGATGTGGACGATATAGCGACCCGAGGCAGCCCCCTTGCCGTTCCAGTCAAATGCCTGCGAACCGGCCTTCGCATCTCTTTTGAAAAGACGTTCGACCACTTCGCCGTTCGCGCTCACGATGCGAATCGCAGTCGGACCTTCCGCGCGAAGATTCACCGTCACCTGCTCGCGGTCCATCCGTTCCAGGGAACCGGCAGCCCGAACCGTCCGGGACTTCACCACCGGCTTATTTTCCCCATTCGAATTTTCCACCGACACGGACGAAAGCGACGCCGCGGAGACGTTCATCGAATCGGGAATGACGCGACCGTCCTTCATCACGGAAAGCAGCGTGTAATCGCTAGCAAGCGACTTGCGGGCGACTTCGGCGATTTCATCCGGCGAATAGGAATCCTGCTTTTCGCCATACCAATCCTTCACATCGCCCTCGGCGATTTCGCTCACAAGAATCCTTGCGCGGCGAAGCGTCACAGAAAGTGTGTCCTTTTCGCGAAGAACGGAAAGTTCCAGCGGTTTTCCGACCGTTCCGCGGAGAATGTCCTTGGACATATCGAGGGAATTCCCCGCGAGCGACCTGCCATCGACAGCGAGAATCCTGTCGTCGGCTTCAAGGCCCGCCAGAGCCGCCGGAGATCCCGGGATGACATCGACGACGCGGACACCGTTCGACGTCGAATAGATGGTGACGCCGATTCCGCCAAAATTTTCGCCGGCAAAAGCCGATGCGGCAAGAGCCAACGCTGATACTGTCAAGGCAAACTTTTTCATTGTTTCTCCTTATCCAAAAATTCTCTTCCAAATATACTTTCCTTTTGGGTAAAACGATATAGCCTCGATAAAAAAGGTGCTTTCAGCCCAAGGAAAAAGTCTTGTTAATTGTCCTCAACACAACGGATGGAGAGTGCAGCGTCCTTGGTTTTGGTGATGTCGCTTGTTAACAGGGAATTGTTGCAGCAATCCATAGAGCTGTATGCGGCGTGGCCCGCATCGTACTCCATAGAGTTCCAGAAATACGCCGCGGAATATGCTTCGGAAAAAACGTCCTGATTGCTGCGACCCGCCGGAAGAGCCCCAAAGCCGAAAGCATCCGAGCCGTTGCCCGACTCATCCAAATAAGTACAGTATTTCCAACCACTTGTTGATTTCAGCGCATAGCCAGCAGAGGCCATCGCATAGGTTATATCACCGCCGATTTGTTTCGCAACAAAATTTTTCAAAGTCTGCCATTCCGCTTCGATCGGCAAGTGCCAGCCTTCCGGGCAGATTCCACGGACCGGATATGTTGGAGAGCATGTCGTGTCTTTACCGCAACCTTCGCCGTTTTTCGTAAAGCGAGCCACCGAATCCATCGCCGCAGACCACGTGTAAAGGCGACCATACATTTCGCAGTTTGTCGGATCGTTGTCATAGCAGAAACTCAACGTATCCGGCATATAGACATAGTTTAGGTTCTCCGCCATCCAGGTCTGCGAACCGATTATGACGATTCGGTATGTCCGCCCATCGCGAGAATCCTCGAAAAATCCAAAGAGCCTTTCTTCATGGCAGACGCTGTCCTGCAGGTCGTAAATTTTTCCACCGCAAAGCGCAATGACCGAATCCCCGTAGCAGAAACTGGAATCCAGGCTGTAACTTTTTC
>CAVKXR010000137.1:0-6470 GCA_963660275.1 Oscillospiraceae bacterium | reverse complement strand
CTTATTGGAAAGACGACCAATGGATTATTTCGCCCGATACGTCCATCGTTCATGAAATTCGAAATCCTGAGGAGCATTTTTACGATTTTGAAAATCACTGCGATTTTCCTACGCCAGGAGGTCATCCTCCCTACGTTATTAAGTATGAACCAGTAAAGCGGCTGATCATTGGAAAATTTAAAACGGGTTATGTTTTCTTGGGTTTATATGAACTAGACCAAGCAATGTCCCTTTCTTATTGCAATACGAATGCGTATGAAGCCGATGGTACTTCGTTTCCCTACAACCCGACAAAGGGTTTCACGAAACCTTTAATCACTTATCCTCACTGTGTCTGGAAACGGATTGCAGATGGGTTGGGCAAACAATTCTAGGAGTAAAAATGTCTATCATCAAAAAAACAATTCCCATTTCAATCGCAGCTTTACTTTTGGCTGGTTGCGCCATTACCTCAACACGCTCCAGAACTTTCGAAGGGCGTTTCATCCATAAAAATTTAAACGCCTATGGGCTATACAAAGCAAAAATCCAGAAGGTTCTCAAAGCCGATTTGGACGGACGCTGTGACGAAAGTCTATTCGTAATGAACGCAAGACTATATAACAACGTTCATAATGTTGTCGATGTCGTCATGAAAGAAACTTGCGTTTCCGAGCAGGGAATGCAACCGGATTGCAGCTGCGAATATACAGGTATCGGTATTATCTATGAAGAAATAGCTGCAAACGAAATTCCAAACTCAAACGAAATCCAGAAACTAAACGAGCCAGAAGACCAAAATACTTCGACAATAACGGAATCAACAGAATCCACGAATGGTCGTCTCTTTGATGTAGGACACCGATAATGAAAATCTACCGTTTATTTTTATCCATCGCCTTTTTAACAGCGCTTTCCCATGCTACTTACGACCTGTTCCCCGTTCCAAAAGGCACCGGCGGAAGCATTCGGCAAAGCAACACTCTCTATACGGGAAATGAAGACGCTAGCGATGACGACGATAACGATTGGGCAGGACGCCATGCATTAGAAGGACGTTTCTATACACATAATTTTGAACTTTATGTGCAACTATTTGGCGGGCACTGGGATGCATTCAATAATAGCGGCTACGATCTCTGCGGAGCGCTTGATTTTGCATTCGGATTAAAGTACCAAATCAATCCAATCTTTAGCGCCTTTATAGATATCGACGGGATTCCCTATGGAACCGATGAAGTGAATATCCGGTATCTGAAATTCGGCACCCAATTCAGCGGACAAGTCAACAACGTGATAACTCTTGCTTCAGAAGTAGGATTTAGAAATCCCTTCGAGAGAGAATACGATAAAAACGGGTTCCCATTCGATAGATATGGCGCCAAGAAACTCACCTGGGATCAAGGCGGCATTCTGAATTTTACTTTCGAAGCGGACTTCAAAATCAAACGCGTCATTCTATTTGCCTTGACGAATTTCGAGGTGCAGCTCAACGACACGGAATTCAAACTATACTCAGCCTACGATGATGAAAAACAGACCGTCAAAAATGGTTCGGGAGACATTCTATTCGAGTTCATCTACGGAATCAACGTCATCACCGGTCAATTCAATCTGGAACTTAATCAAGGTCTCCGAGTCGGAGACTTGAGAGAACTGACCTATGCTCCGGGCTATGTTTTCACTCTAGGCGTAATTCTTAAATATAATATCTAGCCATTTAACTCTTGAACGAACCTCGATACAAAAAAATTTGTATCGAGGAATTTCTCTAAATCCCCAAAACCCGCACAATCAAAAACAAGATAATCCCGGAATAGACGCCGCCGAGAAGATCATCCGCCATCACGCCCCAGGCTCCCGGCAAACGTTCCAGGCGATGGATTCCCAAGGGCTTTAAAATGTCAAAGAAGCGGAACAGGGCAAAGGCAACCAGGAGAAGCCACGGATGTTCGACCACGGATTCCGAAGAAACCAGGGCGAGCGCCATCCACATTCCACAGACCTCGTCGATGACAATCCAGCCCGGGTCCTCGATTCCCGTATTGCGCATCGCCTTTTTCACAAAGGGAACCGCTCCGAAAAAAACGACGAGAGAAGCCAGGAAAAAGAAACCGTAAGCGTCAAAGCTTTTGAGCGTCCCGAGTTCCCAGCATTCGTAGCGGAGCGGCCAAAAATTTGCGCTAAGGAGAGCGAGCGGATAGGCGACAACCGCTGCGGCAAGGCTTCCATAAGTTCCGGGCATTTTGGGGAGCATTCCCGACCCGAAAAAGGTTACGACAAGCCTCGAAAGGAAATCGGTTTTCCGCCACGCTCCGCGCTCTTCCCGCTTGCCGTACTTCGCCTGCATCTCTTCGCGGTTCATCCGAGCTGGGACTCCCGATAGTCAAAGCCGAACGCGCGACGGGACACGGAAAGGATCGGCGGCATCTGGATGCGCTTGGCGAGGGCGATTCCCCGGTAACGCTTCCACCAACGTTCCATGTCCGAGAGGATTTCCGCATCGGTGCGGAATTTTCCCCGCAAGAAAACCTCATCGACTCCAAGCGTTTCGCAATACACGGAAAAGCCTTTCGAAAGAAGCTTCTCCGAATCAGCCAAGGCATTTCTCTGCCAGCGTTCCATCCAAAAGGCGAACAGCCTGTCGTGATACGGATAGATGATCGGGTCGCCCTTGCCTTCATCGACATTTTGCGCATCGGAAAGTTCCGCACTCGCCGGGATGTCGATCGACGCCTGCGGAATGACGGTTCGCTCTGCGTTGATTTCCCGGGCAAGTTCATAGACCTGTGTTTTCCAGAGATCGCCCAAGGCGCAGAGCACGCCCGACGTGTCCCCGTAGAGCGTGCAGTACCCGACCGTGATTTCGCTCTTGTTGCCGTTGCACGTGAATCCCGCACCGACAACGCTCGCAATCGTCGCAAGGAAAGCCGCACTCCGCAAGCGGGCCTGCAAGTTTTCGTAGTGGATTCCTTCGACGCGCATCTCGACCGGATTTCCTTCAAACGAATCCTTCGACAGGCTTTCGCACAGAGCCTTCGCCACATCCTCGATCGGAGCGACCATATAAGGACATCCCAGGTTTTCCGCCAAGTCCTTCGCTGCGTTCTGCGTCGTCCGGGAATTGAAACGCGTCGGCATGTTCACCAAAAAGACGTTTTCGCTCCCCAGAGCTTCCGCATACAGGACCGCGCTGACCGCACTGTCGATTCCGCCGGACGCTCCGATGACAACTTTGCGGATGCCGAAGCGTGCGAGATTTTTCCGAATCATATAGACCAGCGCTTCCCTGACCTCGGCGATTCCCGTCTTTCGCGGAGCCTCGATTTCATCGACTGAAACTTTCCCGGATTCAAACGAAACAAGCGTCGCATGTTCTTCAAAAATCGGCAGAGAAAAAAGGCTCTTCCCCGAAGCGTCATAGACGCTGGAGTCGCCTTCAAACGCATAAATATTCTTGCCGTTGTTCTGGGAACCGACCGCATTGACATAGAGAAGGGGAATTTTCGCATCCGAAGCGTGCGCTCCAAAAACGCGGTCCCGCGCCAGGTCCTTTCCTTGCGTATAAGGCGAACAGGAGATGTTGATGAACAAATCGCCGGAAGACATTTTCTGTCGCAGAATTTCAAACGGCTTGATTTTGTAGAGCGAATCCCAACCGTCTTCGCAAATCGTTATCCCGAGCCTTATCCCACCGACCGTTAAAGGTTCCAAGATTTCCGCTACCGGAACGCCCGCCGTCTGCGCGAGCTTTCGAAGGTCCGAAAAATAACGCGGTTCTTCAAACTCCCGGTAGCTCGGAAGCAGCGTTTTCGGCAAGAATTTTTTCTGGATTTTTCCCGCATGGACAAGCGTTTTGAAAGAGCCTTTCGAAGCATAGAAAGCCGCATTGTAAAGAAGCGACCTTCCGTTTTCTCCGCTTTCGTCTTCCTTCGCCACGCTTCCGAAAAGAATGTCGATTTCGTTCGACAAAGCCCGAATCGATTCGTTAATTTGTACGCATCTTTCGACAAAGCTCGCTTCTTCCCACAAGTCCGCAAGCAGGTAGCCCGGCACGCACATCTCCGGGAAAACGACCAAGTCCGCATTCCTTCGGAAGCCCTCTTCGACAAATCTTTTTATCGTGGAAAAATTCTTCTCCGGGTTTCCGGGAACAACTTCCATCTGCGCTATCAGAATTTTCATTTTACATCCATCCGCGATCGGAAGTTCCCGAAATGCCGCGAACCTTCAGATCGAAATCATCCGGATTTGTCGCCGCGGCAAGCGCCACTTCATAAGTGATCAGCTGCTTGGAATAGAGGTCCAAAAGCGCCTGGTCAAATGTCTGGCTGTGATACTGCAAATGACCTTCCGCAATCGCCTGTTCCACAAGCCCCGTCTTGTCCTTATCGACGATGTACTCGCGAATCGCGGCGGTGTTGATCATGATTTCCGCAGCGGGAACGCGGCCCGAACCGTCTGCCGTCGGGAGCAGGCGCAAACTGATGATTCCCGCGAGGCATTCCCCGAGAAGCAAACGGATTTCATCGTGCTGGTGCGGCGGATACATCGAAAGGACGCGCGCAATCGTCTCTGTTGCGTTCGTCGTATGGATGGTGGCAAAGACCATGTGACCGGTATCAGCTGCGGTGAGGGCGATTTGCATCGTTTCCAAGTCGCGAATTTCGCCGACGAGAAGAACATCCGGATCCTGGCGGAGCGCAGCCCGGAGAGCATTTGCGTAAGAATTCGTATCCACGCCGATTTCACGCTGCGAAACAATCGACTTCCGATCCGTGTGCATATATTCGACCGGGTCTTCCACCGTGATGATGTTGTCCGAAACCGTATCGTTCAAATGGTCGATCATCGAAGCGAGACAGGTCGATTTTCCGGAACCCGTCGTACCCGTCACCAGAACAAGCCCGCGTTTCCGTTCCGCAAGTTCCAGAATGACCGGCGGAAGTTTCAGCTCTTCGAACTTCGGGATGTTCGCCTTGATATGGCGAATCACCATCGCTGACGAACCGCGCTGCCGAAAGACGTTCACGCGGAAACGTCCCATGTCCCGAGCGCCTATGGCAAAGTCGCATTCCTTTTCGGTTTCGAAACGGTGCATCTGGTCGCGGTTCATCATTTCGACCAGAAATTCATCCATCGTCGCTGCATCGATCGGTATATCGACAAGGCGCGTCAATTCCCCGTTGATGCGGTAAATGGGCGGAACGCCCACGCGGATATGCAAGTCCGAAGCTTTCTTCTGGACCATCAGACGCAAAAGCTGTTCAATTCTCACTGTTGCCATGAGTCGCTCCGAGCGTTAAGCAAGCGCTAGTTTTCTTTTTTGTCGTCGCGGATTTTTTCGATTTCCGAAAGGCGATTTTTTAAAGCGTCATCTCCCGGAGACTTGCGTAGCAAATCCTTGTAGATTTTAATCGCTTCATCATACACGCCCTGTTCGAAATAGATTTCCGCAAGGGTCCGCGTACTGGTTGTCGGATCTTCGACAAGGGCATCGTCCGATGAGTCTCCGAAAAGGCTGTCGAAAGAGCTTTCTACAGACTTTTCCAGAGTGCTTTCCGGCTGCGGAGTTTCTTCCGCCGACTTCTCGAAAAGTGGAGAAGATTCCGAAGAGGACTGTTCCACCGCAAGCGAGGAATCTTCCTCCTTCAAAGGCGCAGTTTCGTCTGACGGGACGATAGGAGTCGCCGATTCTGCGGAAGGCTTCTGCAAGCCGTCGAGACCTTCTAGCGGTAGGTCGTCCGATGAGTCTCCGAAAAGGCTGTCGAACGAACTTTCCACAGACTTCTCCAGAGTGCTTTCCGGCTGCGGAGTTTCTTCCGCCGACTTCTCGAAAAGCGGTGAAGATTCCGCCGGAGTTGAGTCTTCTTTTTCCTGCGGTTGCGCTACTTCGTCTGACGAAACGATAGGCGAGGCGGATTCCGCTGCCGGTTTCTGCAAGCCGTCGAGACCTTCTAGCGGTAGGTCGTCCGAGTCGTCCCCGAAAAGGCTGTCGAAAGAGCTTTCTACAGACTTCTCCAGAGAATTTTCCGGCTGCGGAGTTTCTTCTGCGGACTTCTCGAAAAGAGGTGAAGATTCCGTCGGAGTTGAATCTTCTTTTTCCTGCGGCTGCGCTACTTCGTCAGACGGAACGATAGGCGAAGCGGATGCTGCAGGTTTCTGCAAGCCGCCAAGACCTTCTAGCGGTAGGTCGTCCGATGAGTCTCCGAAAAGGCTGTCGAACGAGCTTTCTACAGACTTTTCCAGAGTGCTTTCCGACTGCGGAGTTTTTTCCGCCGACTTCTCGAAAAGGGGTGAAGGTTCCGCCGGAGTTGAATCTTCTTTTTCCTGCGGTTGCGCTGTTTTGTCAGAAGGGACGATATGTGAAACGGATTCCACTGCCGGTTTCTGCAGGCCGTCGAGACCTTCTAGCGGTAGGTCGTCCGATGCGTCGCCGAAAAGGCTGTCGAAAGAGCTTTCTACAGACTTCTCCAGAGAATTTTCCGGCT
>CAVKXR010000136.1:0-6477 GCA_963660275.1 Oscillospiraceae bacterium | reverse complement strand
GGACACGCCTGTCGTGATGTACGATAAGCATTATTCCGAAACGATCGGTCTGCTCAAGATGGACTTTCTCGGTCTCATCAACTTGTCCATCATCCAGGACACGGTGAACATGGTGAAGAAAACGCATGGAATCGAACTGGATATGGACAAGGTTCCGACAGACGACAAGGAAACGTTCGCACTCCTCAGCAAGGGAATGACGACAGCGGTTTTCCAGTTTGAATCTCCGGGAATGCAAAAGTATCTGCGCGAACTGAAACCTTCCCGAATCAGCGACCTCATCGCTATGAACGCACTTTACCGTCCGGGACCTATCGAACAGATTCCGCATTTTATCGCGCGAAAGCTCGGCACGGAAAAAATCGACTGTTACCACAAGGACTTGGAGCCTGTCCTCGGGGAAACCTACGGAGTTATCGTCTATCAGGAACAGGTGATGCAGCTTGCGCAGATTCTCGGCGGTTACACGCTCGGCGGCGCAGACAATATCCGTCGAATCATGGCGAAGAAAATGCCGGAGAAGATGGCGAAGCTCGAACCGGAATTCAAGGAAAAATGCGTCTCGTGCGGCTACGATGCAGCGATGATCCAAAAAGTCTGGGATGCGGTGCTTCCGTTCTGCGGATACGCTTTTAACAAGAGCCATGCGGCGGCTTACGCCTATGTCGCTTACCAGACCGCTTACCTAAAGACTCATTTCGGCCCGGAATACATGGCCGCTTCGATGACGTCCAAGATGGGAAAGACGGAGGACATCGTAACGATCGTCCAGGAATGCAAGCGGATGGGAATCGAAGTGCTTCCTCCCGATATCAACACGTCGCTCGGAGTCTTTTCGGCGAATAAGAACGGACAGATTCTTTACGGCCTCGCGGGCATCCGGAATGTCGGACTTCCCGTAATCGAAGATGTCGTCGCGGAACGCGAGGCTCACGGTCCCTACAAGACGCTCTTCGATCTCTGCAAGCGGGTAGGCGATTACCAGACGGCGCAGCCGGAAAAGCGTCCCCCGTTAAACCGGAAGGCTCTTGAAAGCCTTGTGATGGCGGGGGCTTTCGACAAGATGTCTCCGACGACTCCCAACAGGCCGACGCTCATGGCGAGCGTCGAAAAGGCGATTGACGTGGCGAACCGTCATCGCAGGGAACAGGATGCCGGGCAGACTTCTCTGTTCGATTTGATGGGCGGAGAAGAAAAGCCCGAAGTCCGGATGGACGAAACCTATGAAGAAGCTCAGCCGTGGGGGTTGATGGAGCTTCTGAACAAGGAACGCGATGTCCTCGGGCTGTATCTTTCGGCGCATCCGCTCGACGAATGCCGACCGGAACTTCGCGGCTTCACCACGAACAGCCTTGCGGAAAGCGAACTCGAAGAAATCGTCGCCAAAAATCCGAAGTCGATAGTCTGCGTCGGGGGAATCATCACGGGCCTTCGTTCGTTCCAGAGTAAAAAGGACGAGACAAAAACGATGGGGTCCGGGATGCTGCAGGATTTTCAAGGGGAGATTTCCATCTTCTTCCCGCCGGATTCGTGGGAACGTTGCCGCGACCATTTTGGCGAAGATGACCGCGTCATCGTCCGTGGGAAGCTCACGCCGCAAAACCAGGACCCGTCGAAATTGCAAATCATCGTCGATAAGGCTTTTTCCATGGACGAGGTTCGGGCGCGTCTCGTGAACTTTATCCATGTGACCGTATCATCGATGGAACTTGTCGAGGAACGCATGGACGCAATTCTCGAAAGGCTTGAAATGGCGCAGGCTCTTCCCGGCGAGCATACCGCGGAAGTCGTCTTTCACGTGGAAACGCTTTCGGGACATGTGCACACGCTTCGGGCGCAGGTCATCAAAATCGCTTACACGCCGGACATCTTCGAATGGCTGCAGAAGGAATTCGGCGCGGGGAACGTTTGGGTTTCGGCAAAAGTCAAGGCTTGATTTTGAACCGACCTTTCTGGCTGTTTTGCGCAGGCGAAGATTCTGGCGACATTTTAGGCGAACCCGTTGTCCGGGAAATTGCCGGAAAAGGCTTGGAGGCGATTGGTTCCGGTGGGCTTCGGATGCAGAAGGCCGGATTGAAACAGGTTTTCCCGTTTGACGATTTGCCCGTGAACGGATTTTTCGACATCTTGTGCCACGGCAAAAAGTTGTGTCGAAACTTCTCGATTCTGAAAAATCTCTTGTGTGACAAAAATTGTCGAGGACTTGTCGCAATCGATTATCCGGGATTTAATCTCAGATTGATGAGGTTTGCGCTTGAGTTCGACAAGCGTGTTATCTATGTGGAGCCTCCGCAAATCTGGGCCTGGAAACCCAAAAGGGTCCGAAGCTTTTTGACACCGAAGGCTCGTTCAAACGTGGAAATCCGGGCGATGTTCGATGTGGAATGCAACGCTTACCGAAAGTACGGCTTACCGGTTCGGAAAATTCCGCATCCGTTTGATTCTTTTTTGAAGAAAGCTTCGCCCTTGCCGAAGGAAAATGTCGCGCTTCTCTATCCGGGAAGCCGAATCGCTCAAATTCAGCGGAATTTAAAACTTTATGCGAAGATTGCGTACAAATTAAAAGAAAGAAATCTGGCGGTAAAGTTTGTCGCTTCCAGAGACTGCACCGAAAGATTTTTACGGCAAAATCTGTCTTCTGACTTTTCTGTAATTCTTTCACCGGAAAGTTCCCAGGAACGCTTTTCCTTGTTGAATCGGGCAAGGCTCGTCGTGGCGGGTCCGGGTAGCGCTATCGTGGAAGCTTTCAAGGCAAATGCATTTTGCATCGCGGCATCCCGGATCGACCCTCTGACATATATTCTCGGAAAAATTTTTCTCCGCACGAAGTTCCTGACGATTCCGAATATCGAACGGGAAATTTGCGGAAAAGCTCCTGTCTTGTGCGAACTTGTGAAAAGTTCGCTTACGGACTCTGAAAGCTATGCGTCAGAAGTTCTTCGGGTATTCGATTCGCAGTTTTCGGATCCTTCTGGAACCTGATTTTCTGATTCCAGGCTTCTGTCTCCTGAATCCTAATTCCTACTTTTAAAATATGTTGCTCACGCTTTTTGCCACGATTTTTTGCCTCTCCTGTTCCGCATTCTGCTCCTTTACCGAAGCGGCATTTTACAGCTTTCCTGTTTCTTCGGTGGAAGCCCTTGCGAAGAAAGGCGCGTTCACGGCGCGCTATATCGCCCATGTCAAGAACAACATCGATCGCTATATCGCATCCGTCCTGATTTTCAACACGGTTGCCAACACGCTCGGCGTTTATCTGGCGACATCGTTTGCCGTTGCGCATTTCAGCATGACCGTCCAAGTGATTCTTCCGATTGCGATGTCCATCCTGATTCTCCTTTTCGGGGAGATTACGCCGAAGACAATCGGCGTCAAGCAGGCGAAGCGCGTCGGCCCGATCTGCGCCGTTCCGATGTACTACATCACGATTTTTCTGACCTATACGGGGCTTATCAAGCTTTGCCTGTTTATTACAAAGCGCTGGACAAAAAGCAGCGACGAAGAACCGGAAGTAAGCGTCGAAGACATCAACAGCCTGGTCAATCTGGGGCTTCGCGATGAAGTTCTCGACAGGCAGCAGGCCGCTGTCATCAAGAACATCCTTTCCCTGAAATCGGTTTTTGTCCGAAAAATCATGACGCCTCGGCAGGTCGCTTTCACGCTTCCTCTCGACAGTACGATCGGTGCGGAACTGGATAAAAATCCCAACTGGCCCTTTTCACGAATTCCTCTCTACGATCCTGCGGACAGGGAGAAGTGGGTCGGATTGGTTCTTCGGCGCGACATCTATAACCTAGTCGCCGAAGGAAAGCGCGATGTGCCTTTAAAAAAACTGATGCGCCCGATCCAGTTTGTCCCGGACAGCCTTTCGCTCGACAAGCTGCTTCTCCGCTTCTTGAAACAGCGCGGGCATATCGTCGCGGTCGTCGATGAATACGGATGTATCGCGGGCCTGGTTTCGCTCGAAGATGTTCTCGAAGAAATTCTCGGAAGGGAAATCGTCGATGAATTCGATGTCGCTGTCGATTTGCAGGAACACGCTCGCCGCAAGAGCCGTGCTCTCGCCTTTCTCAAGGAGCACAAAAGGGAGAATTCTCACGTATGATGTATGAAATTGCACCGCATGTGATGCACAATGAATTCCGAATTCAGAAACCGAAACCGTCCGATTTTGTAATCTATACGGAAAACGCTCGGCCACTTTTGAAAAAAAAAGATTCCTCCTTTTGCATTCCGACCGTAACGGATGCGGAAAAAGCTTGCCCGAAAATTTCCGAATCTTTGCACTATCTTTTTTCCATTGACGATCGGGCTTTTTTTTCGGCGGATACGAATTTTGCGCTCGGTTCCCCCGAATTTGAATTTGTGGGAAACCGTTTTTTCAGGACGATGCCCGAACTTTCGCTTGCGTTCGGTGGGGCTGTGGCTGCGCACATTTCTCGTTGGGAACAGGCGAACCGTTTTTGCGGGCACTGCGGAAACCCGATGCAGCGAAAAGCGGATGAAAGGGCTTTTATCTGCGAGCGTTGCGGCGAGACGGTCTATCCGAAAATCTGCCCGGTGGTCATCGTGTCTGTTACGTGGGAAGACAAGCTTCTGATGGCGCACAACCTGAACAATCCCGATCCGAAACCTTACCTGATTTCGGGATTTGTGGATGTCGGGGAGTCGTTAGAACAGGCCGCTATGCGGGAAGTTCGGGAAGAAGCGGGAATTTCGATTCAGGACATCCGCTATGTTGCGAGCGAACCGTGGCCGTTTTCCAATTCGCTTATCGCAGGATTTACGGCGAAGCTTTCCGGTTCCCCGAAAATCACCGTGCAGGAGTCGGAGCTTTCCTTTGCGAAATGGGTCCCTCGCGAAGAAATCGGAGAATACACGGGGCGTCTCAGCGTTTCCGGCGTGATGATTCGACGCTTCAAGGAAGGAACGCTGTGATCGACTTTATCGGCGACATCCACGGACATCGGGAGCGGCTCGAAAGACTGCTCAAGAAACTGGGATACGTACAAAGTAATGGCGCCTATCGGCATCCGACAAATACAGCTATCTTTTTGGGGGATTATATCGACCGCGGACCGGATGTTCGCGGAACGGTAAATATCGTCCGTCGAATGGTGGAGTGCGGGTCGGCGAAGGCTCTTTTGGGAAACCACGAGTTCAACGCCTTGTGCTTCTGGCAGAGAAATCCGGTCGGAGGCTATCTTCGGGAGCATAGCATCCATAAAATTCTGATTCATGCGAAAACGCTCGAATCCTACCAAAATTTTCAGGGTGAATTTTTCGATGTGCTGAAATGGTTCTTGACGCTTCCCCTGTTTGTGGAAGTGCCGGATTTTCGGGCGCAACATGCTTGTTTTGACGACGAAAATATCCGGGTTCTTCGCATGGAAAATTGCATAACGATTGGTTCGCCGGAAAACCTTTTTCGGATATTTCAAAACGAAAAACTTCGAAAGGCTGTGTCGGATACGGTCCAGGGACCGGAGGTCGATCTGGAAAACGGAGCGTCCTATTACGATAGCGAAGGCGTTCGCCGGGTTCGCGCTCGCATCAAGTGGTGGGAAAATCCTTGCGGAAAAACGCTTCGCGATTTGGCTTTTCAGCCCGGAGTAAGGATCCCTGCACAAAGACTTCCCGAAGAAATTTTGTCTAGAAATTTTTATGGGGAATCGGAACGACCTGATTTTTTCGGACATTATTGGCTCGAAGGCTTACCGAAACTTTTCCGTTCGAACATCTGCTGCCTGGATTACAGCGTCGCCTCTTGCCGCGGGACAGGAATCCTTGCCGCTTATCGCTTTGACGGAAATCCGCTACTCGATGAAAAGAATTTCGTTTATGTGTAATCCGCATTTCTAGGAGTGTTTCAGATGGCGATTCAGATTCGAAAGATGGTACGCGGAGACATGGAACAGGTCGTTTCGATGATGCGAACTTTCTACGCTTCTCCTGCGGTTTTCACGAACGGTTCCGAGGAAATTTTCCAGCGGGATGTGGAAGAATGCGTGAACGATTCGCCTTTTGCCTCGGGCTATATTTTGCAAAAAGGCGGCGAAGTTGCCGGCTATGCGATGCTTGCGTTCGGTTACTCGACGGAATTTGGAAAGCGAACTGTCTGGATTGAGGATATCTACGTAAAGGATTCGTTCCGCGGTGCAGGAATCGGGTGCGCTTTCTTGAAATTCGTCCAGGAAAAATTTCCCGATTGTCTGCTTCGACTGGAAGTCGAAAAGGAAAATGTTCGGGCTGTTCACGTTTATCGAAAAGCCGGGTTTGAAGAGCTTCCGTATGCGGAGATGGTTTGGGGCGCGTCAGAGCTTAGAACCGCGGACGTCTAAGCTTTCGGGAAGCGGGATGAGTTAAGCGGAATACGGGGCGATGTCATTCTCCGGCTTGTCCGCCGCGGCGGACGCAGACATGGGACGCTCTAGGGCCTACCCGGCGAGGGGCAAGGTAGGGGGACCTTTCCGAGTT
>CAVKXR010000135.1:0-6478 GCA_963660275.1 Oscillospiraceae bacterium | reverse complement strand
GCCTTTTACACTGAGCGACTTTCCTAACTTGTTTCAAATCAAAGGGTTAAGAAATTTTAATTTCCGAAGACATCGGTTTGCGAAAAAAAGCGAAATGGAATTGTCAAATTTTGACCGGCAATTTTTTGAAGATTAGTTTGTTTGAAACCCGCAATCTCCCACCGGATAAGGCTTGACGACGATTTTGAAATAATGAATTTGTAAACAATTGCCGTGAAATAATTTGTATATATCTAGAGAAAGGACGTGACAATTTTCGTCACTTCCGAAAACACAAGCAAAGAAGGCAGCCTATGATGAAGATTCTTCACAAGCCGGTTTCGCTTTCCCTGTATCTTTTAAGTTCCGGTTTCCAGTCTTTCAAAAAGCGCATTTCCCAGGAACTGCAGCTTCGCCGCGGTGTGAACCTGGAGGATTTTGCCGACGACGAGAGCCTGTATGCGTTTTACCTTCGCGGAGAACCCGAAGATTATGTACTCGACGCTCTGTGCGGAAACGTTTCGGACGAGTTTTAAAACAAACTAACCCCGGTGAAAGTCACCAGGGCCAGAGCTTTTGGGGAATCTTTACTTTTCGTCAACCCACCAGGAACCGTCATCTTCATCTTCGGTTCTTGCCGCGCTTGACAGGTAGTTTTGATTCCGATTGTCCAAATCGAGTTCTCGCTCGATCCAGAAGTTGTTCTTTTCTTTCATTATTACTCCTTGCTGAGGTTGTCTTCCCAGCGGTTATGTCTTCTTTTCTAAGCAGACGCTCATATTATACATAAAAAAAGAGAAAAAGCAAATGCAACTGTGTAAAATCGGGGTGATTTTCGGGCAAACAATTCTATTTTTGAGCTTATGGATAAGAATGTGGAAAAAATTGTGATGATCGGGGACCGAATCCTGGTGAAACCTCTCGAAGCGGCTTCAAAAACGGGAAGCGGACTTTATCTGCCGCCCGGCGTTCGGGAAAAGGATGCCGTCCGTGCGGGAATCGTGGTCAAGGTCGGGCCGGGATATCCTGTGCCGTCAACCGATCCGGATGCCTTTTTGAAAGAGGCGGCGGATCCGATAAACTATGTTCCGCTACAGGTGGAAGTCGGCGACCAGGCTCTTTATTTGCACGGCAACGCTTTTGAAATCGAAGTGAACGGGGAACGCTACGAAGTCGTGGGACAGAACGCCGTCTTGCTGGTCATTCGGGATGACGGACTTTCGGAACTCGGAGTCTAGATGAAACGCTTTCCGGTCAAGGTTCCGCTCGGGCTTATCACACTGTCCCTTTTGGTGACACCACTCCTAGCGTTGTGCTATGCCGGTCTCTATGCGGTGGATCTCGTCGGGCTGCTTTCGATTTTTGGAACACTTTCGACGGTGCTGGATGTTCTTTTGCCGGTCCTTTTCCTGGTGACGCTCTGGGGAATCCTCTATCTGCTTTCGGCGTTTGTGAAAGGCTTGCCGGAAACATGCGGGGAAAAGAAGTCGCTTGGCGGGTTGTTGCGCCTTTTGGCCTGTTTTGCGTGTGCGCTGAGCGTCCTTTCGCCGCTCTATTCTGTTTTCCCGGAGAGCGTCGCGATTTGCGTGGCGTGGACCTTTGCGTTTTCGATCGAGCTTGTGGCAGGGATTTTCTTCGGGCTTGTGACGGCTCGCTTTGCGCTTCGGACAAAAAAATGGCTGGTGCTCGGAATCGGGCTTGCGCTTTCGGCGACTTTTTTGACGGACTTTAGCGGTTGTCGCGTTTTTGAATCCATCCTAGACTATCAGTTCGGAGCGGTAAACCTGCTCGATACGGATGCGGATACCGGAAGCGGCCTGATGACTTACCTGTGGGGACTTTCGCCCGCGGAACTCGACACGCTCGACGGGGAATCCCTGGCGGATATCCAGGAAGTTTCCCTCGTGCTCGGCATATTTTCCGCTGCGCTTTTCGGCTGGCTGGTCTCTGCGCATTGTGCCGCCTCGGTTCTTTTGTTCGCCTTGTTCGCGATTTACTTTATGCGGAAAAAATCCGTTTCTGAACCGCAAAATCCGGAAAAGACCTTATGTTGAAAGTCGCCTTGCTCACAGCGGGGATGCTCGTCTGTTCCAATCTGTTCATGACCTTTGCCTGGTATGGGCACTTAAAGTTCCTGAATGCAAAACCGTGGATTGTCGCTGCGGTGGCGAGCTGGGGAATCGCGTTTTTTGAATACATGATTCAGGTGCCGGCGAACCGTTACGGTTACACGGCGTTGAATGTTGTCCAGCTGAAAGTAATCCAGGAAGTCGTCGCGCTTTCCGTCTTTGCGCCGTTTGCCGTGTTCATGATGAACCAGCCGCTGAAACTGGACTATCTCTGGTCGGCGCTTTGCCTTGTCGGGGCGGTCTATTTCGCGTTTCGCTGACCGGGCTTTCTTTTCTGAACGGACTACTTTGAAATCTGGGCGAGAACCGATTCGTACTGCTGCAGTTCCTTGCTGAATTCCCCCAGAGCCTTGTAGCGTTTCAGGATGCGGTTCATGAAGTCCTTGTAGGATTCGAGCGAGAGAAACGGGTCGTTCTGGTATTCAAAATTCTTGTTGTAGAGGGCCTTGATTTGCTTGAGGCTTTGGAGCGTGCGGGTGATGACCTCGAAGAGCTTTTCGTGGGCGTCTTGCAGCCCGATGCGATTCTTTTCCACGACACTCGGATCGTTTGTGCGCAAAATTTCGGACGGGAGCTTCGCATAATCCTCATAGACGGTGTTTGCGTTCGGCGACGCTTGCGTCTTGGCTATCATGGACGATGCCCGCATTCCGTTGCGCTTGGCCTTGGAGTCGATGGAAATTTTGCAAATGTCTCCGCCCATGTAATTGCATTTGGCACGGGTCTCTTCGCGGTGGAGGATGTTCAGCGGAAAGAAATCCTCGTTGGTGCCGACACGGGACAGCGGACAGAAGAGGGTAATCGGCTCGTTGAAAACGGTGATGGAGTAGCTGATGTATTCCTTGCCGTTGATTTCTGTCGTCTTGTAGAGACTGCCGGTTGAATTCTTGAAATGTTCCGCGGACAGCAAGAGTTCCTTGGCGTCTGCCTGGAGCGTTTCCGGATTCGGAGCGTAAGTGTCGAGGAACGCGTTGATTCCGTCCTGGAAACCTTTGCCGATCGCTTCGTTCGTGGTGCGCTTTCCCCAAAGATCTTCGGAGAGAAAGAGAAAGTCGGTGACGTTCGTTTCGGTCCTTCCGGCGAAAAAAGCTTGCGCCCTGGCCATCTTCGCGAGGCCGCGCCAACGCTTTGCCGAAATGTAGATGTTGCTCCGTTCGCATTCGGCGGCGATTTGCTTGAGAATGGCGAGGCTGTCTTCGGAAATTTTGACCTGTTCGATCGACTGGTTCCAAGCGGCCAGTTCTTCCTTGGAGACTTTGAGTTCCTCTTCGGCGGAGAATAGATTCGGGTCGCCCGCAGCGGAAAGCAGATCCTTGAGCGCATCCGGGGAGACGGTATCCGGGAACGTCAGAACCAGATGGATGCTGTCCGAAAGGCCCGCTTCGGCGAGACAGGCGTCCGGACGGTTCCTGCCTAAAATCAGAAGCTCGCGGGAAAGGTTTTCGTCGAGGATCGCTCGAATGGCAGTAGTCATCGGGGAAATGGACGCTTCGAAGCTCGTAAAAACGGCGATGTCGAGAGGCTTCGTTTCTTGGGGAAGTTCCAGAAGGCGCCTGCCATACGAGCGGACATCCAGGCCGCGGAATCCCGAAACGAGATGCTCTACCAAAGCGCGCTTCCCGGAGCCGGCGCGACCGTAGAGATAGGTCGGTTGCTGCGTAACGACCGCTAAAAAGGCTAGCCGCAAAAGGTTCTCGCGTTCGATTAAACCTTTTTCCAGCTCGGACAGCAATTTTCGGATTCTTTCCGCAAGTGTCATAAATGCTCCTTGTGCTTCAAAAATATAGACGATTTTTCTAAAATAAGGGCATGTCCGATGCGATTCTCTTTGTCCAGCTGGGTTCCCCATCCGATGCTTCGCCGCGAAACGTGGAAAAGTACCTCGTCGATTTTCTGGGCGATCCGCATACGCTCGGAAACCCTCCGTTTTTCTGGAACTGGCTTCTCCGCAAAATCATCGCGCCGAAACGCTCGGAGAAAAGCGCAAAAAAATATCGGCAGATGGTAGATTCGGCAGGGCTTGGAGAGATGCCGCTGATTCATTATACACGGCTCTTTGCCGAAAAGATGTCAGCGGAAATTTCCCGGGTCCCGGTGCGCTACGCTTTTGAATTCGGTTCGAAACCTGCAATTGCGGACGCTCTCGCTGAATTCTCGGCGCAGGGCTTGAAAGATATTTGCGTGGTTCCGCTTTTTCCGCAGCGTTCCCTAGTGACGACGGTCGCCGTGCGGGATTTGTCGCGGGCCGCTTTCCAGAAATTTCCGAATTTGAAAATGCGCTTTGTCGATGGATTTGCCATGAAGCGTTTCTTTCTGGATGAAATCCTGCGCGAAATCCTGGACGTTTGGGACAGAAAAAGTTCGGTCGTCTTTTCGTTTCACGGGACACCGCTCCGCTTTGAACGGAACGGAGACCCGTATGCGGAAGAGTGCCGCTCGGAATTTGAATTCTGGCGCGGAAAACTCCTTGAAATCGTACCCGATGCGAAAGTCCATCTTTCGTTCCAGAGCCGCCTCGGACCGGTCAAATGGCTTGGACCGTATTCCGTCCGGGTGCTCGAGAGTTTGGGCAGGCAGGGGGAAAGCGTTTTGTTCGTCTGCCCGTCCTTTACCGCAGACAACCTGGAAACTTTGTACGAAGTCGATGTGGAGTTGAAACAGAAATTTCTCGCCGCGGGCGGGAAAAGTTTTATGCGCGTTCCCTGCCCGAACATCCGCAAGGAATGGATTCAGGAGTTCGCCACGGAGATTATCCGGGAAATTTGGAAGGAACTTTCATGAATATTTTTGTGCGCGGAATTCCGCTTTTTTTGTTTGTCGCCGCTTTTTTGTTTGCGGAAGAACCGGCGGATTCGGTTGCGACGCCCGGAGACAAAAAATTTCAGCGGTTTGCCGCAATGCCTGTCCTCGGCTATTCCGAGGAAACCGGGTTGAAGTACGGAGCGATGTTGCTTCTTTTTTCGAAGCCCGAAACTTCGGGGAGCGAAGCTTCGTCGATAGACTTTATCGTGACCGGGACGACGAAAGGACAGGTCGAAGTAAACGCGTCACCGGATCTCTACCTGTTCGGCGGAAGAATCCATTCGGATATTTCGCTTGTGTACTGGAACTGGCGCGCGAAGTATTACGGCATCGGGAACGACCCGGACCGGGACGTTTTTCTGCGTTACGATATGGATCTTTTCAAACTGTATGTGCCGATTGATATCGGAATTTTACCGCCTCCGAAATCCAGGATGCTGAGCGTCGGACCGTACCTGTATTTTGAAACGAACCGCGTGTCGTTCCGCAAAGGGGAACTTTCTAAGCCGGAACTCGGCGGCGGGCTTCGGACAGGTCTCGGCTTCCAGGCAACTCTCGATTTGCGCGACAATGTGAACTGGCCGGAAAGCGGAGCGTATGCCGGTTATCGGCAGATTTTTTATGCAAAGGCTTTTGGCGGCGATTACGACTTCTTTTCGCAGACAATCGATTTGCGGGCTTATTCCCGATTTATCTGGAACACTTCGGTTGCGGTGGGGGCGTTTTACGATATGCGGAAAGGGGATGTCCCGTTCGACATGCTTTCAACGCTCGACGGCGTGAAGCGTTTCCGCGGCGTGGAACGCGGGCTTTTCTTGGATGAGCAGGCGCTCAGCGCACAGCTCGAATTTCGGAAAAAGCTCTTTTGGCGCTTGGCTGGAACGATTTTTTTCGAAGCGGGGAAAGTCGGACCGTATTTCTCGGAACTTTGGGAAAACGACCTGCACTATGCGGTTGGCTTCGGCGGAAGGCTTCTCCTGAACCGCGCCGAAAAGACATACGCCCGCTGCGACTTTTCATTGGTCGATGGCAAGTATTTCGGCCTCACCATCTATTTGCGGGAAGCGTTTTAAAACTCAGTCCGACAGCTTGTTCCAGTCGAGAACGCCCTTGCGGTATAGATAGAGGTAACCGCTTTCGAGAATGGCGAGAAATGCGAGGAGAACAAAAAGCAGACTCCACGGGCTGGAAAGGAAAACGACAGCGAGCGGATAGAGGAACGCGACTTCGATATCGAAAACGAGGAAAAGCATCGCGACCATATAATACTTGATCGGGTAGCGTTCGTTGGCGGTTCCTGCGACATGGGCAAGTCCGCATTCGTAGGCGGTTCCCTTGATGAGCGTCTGCTTGATCTTTCCCGGGTGCAGGACCCAGTTGGCGAAAAGAAGCAGCAGGGGAACGGCGATGGCTAAAATGATGAGAATTGCCAGGGCGAATGTCGTATCAAAAATCTGAACGTTACTCATAATGCTTCAAAAATAACTATTTCCCGAGGAGTTTTCCCGCTTCGGTCGCCAAAATGTCCGTCGGATTCATCTGCACGACCTGTTCAAGCTCTTCCCGAC
>CAVKXR010000134.1:0-6568 GCA_963660275.1 Oscillospiraceae bacterium | reverse complement strand
GCATAATAGTATTCCAAGGTTCCCTGCCACTGGGCGAGCGTATTGCAATGCTTGCCGCTCGGAAAGAGAGCGCCTAGCCCGAGCCCCACGCCGATTCCCTTTTGCTGGAAACTGGTCTCGCGGGGAAGCGGAAAACCGCCATCTACGACTTTCTGCGGACGGACAAACGAGCCTTCCCCGTCGCCGGCAAACGCAAGCGGGGATAGGAACAGCGCCAAGGCGATATTTCGGAAAAGGAAGCGCACGCCTGTAATTTAGGAAATCCGAAAAAAGGCGCCCCGCAAGAGACGCCTCGTTTTCAAGTTTTCAGACGATTATTTCTCGCGCCCGAAGATGACGACGCTGTTGTGACCGCCGAAGCCGAAGCTGTTCGACATCGCGTAGTCGAACTTGTGCTCCACGGCGCCGTCCTTGCACACGTCGAGCGTAATCGCCGGATCCTGTTCCTCGACGTTCAGCGTCCCGTGCACCTTCTGGTCGATGAGGGACTTGATCGTGATGATGCCTTCGATTGCGGAAGCGGCGCCGAGCATGTGCCCGATCATCGACTTTGAAGAGTTGATTTTCAGGTTCTGGGTGTTGCCCTTGTAGATTTCGCAAATCGCCTTGCATTCGGCGACGTCCCCGAGCGGAGTCGATGTGCCGTGCGTGTTGATGTAACCGACCTGTTCCGGTTCGAGTTTCGCGTCGCGGAGAGCGTTTGCGATGGCGAGCTTCACCCCGGCACCGTCTTCGCGCGGAGCGGTAATGTGGTGCGCATCGGCGGAAAGTCCGACGCCCGCAATGGTCGCGTAGATTTTCGCCCCGCGGGCTTCCGCATGTTTCCGGCTTTCGAGAACCATCACCGCGGAACCTTCCCCAATGACGAATCCGTCGCGGTTCTTGTCAAACGGGCGGGAAGCCCTGGCCGGATCGTCGTTTCTGCGGGAAAGAGCGTGCATGTTCGCAAAGCCGGCGAGCGAAACCGGGGTGACCGCCTCTTCCGTTCCGCCGGCGATCATCACGTCGGCGCGTCCCAGGCGGATCTGGTCCGCGGCAGCGATAATCGCATGGTTCGACGAAGCGCAGGCGGAAGTCGTCACGAAGTTCGGTCCCATGAATCCCAGGCGAATGGAGATTTCGCCCGTCGCCATGTTCGTGATGGACATCGGGATGAAGAACGGGGAGACGCGGCGCGGTCCCTTTGTCGCAAGCACCGCCGAGCCGTCATAGTAGATGTCCATGCCGCCCATGCCCGAAGCGACAATCACGCCTGCGCGGGACTTATCGACCTTTTCGAGATCGAGACCCGAACTTTCGACCGCGTGGAGAGCCGCATAGACCGCGTAGCGGATGTTCCGGGAATAGCGTTTCTGGTCGCGGGCGTTGAAGTAGGCGGAATCGTCAAACTCCTTGACTTCCGACGCGAAATGTACTTCGTAGGCGGAAGTGTCCATCTTTTCGATGTTCGACACGCCGGACTTTCCGGCGAGAATGTTCGCCCACAGTGCATCCGGAGTATTTCCGAGGGACGAGACGCAACCCATGCCCGTAATCACAACTTCTTCCATTTTCATTCCTTTTGTTTTGGGTGACGGACCGTCCCGAAAGACGACCGGATTTTCAAGACAACGCGTTAAATTTATAAATTTGGAATTAAATGAGTATTCAAAACAGAACCGCTCCCAATCTGGTCTGGATGGATCTGGAAATGTCCGGCCTCGACCCGGAACGCGACGTCATCCTGGAGATTGCGACAATCGTGACGGACCCGAACCTGAAAATCCTCGGCGAAGGTCCGGTCATCGCCATCCGCCAGCCGGAAAACGTACTGAACGGCATGGACGAGTGGAACACGAGGCACCATACGCAGAGCGGTCTGATTTCAAGGGTCAGGCACTCCCCCTACAGCCTCGCCGACGCGGAAGACGTCACTCTGAAATTCATCCGGCAGTTCACCGTCGGACACGACAGGGAGCATAGCGGAAACCTCCTCTGCGGGAACTCCATCACGCAGGACAGGCGCTTCCTGTATAAATACATGCCGAAGATTTCGAGCTGGCTCAACTACCGGAACATCGACGTTTCGTCCATCAAGGAGCTTGCGTTCCGCTGGTTCCCGAACCTTTCCGAGTTCAAGAAAGAAGAGCGTCACCAGGCGCTAGACGACATCCGGGAAAGCATCGCGGAGCTTGAATACTACCGCAAGACCATCTTCCACCTCGCGCCGAAAGGATGAATTTTCCAAGGCCACTCCCGCGCAGATGGCGCCTTTTCAACCGGGCGGTGCTCCTTGTCCTCGCGCTTGCCGGAATCATCCAGTGCGGACGTTGCGCGCTCCGGGAATCCGACGGGGAAAATTTCGCGGAACACTTTGCCGAAACGCCAAAAGAAAACCTTCCCGAGCGAGAACTTTCCGATTCCGCCAGCGCGCCTTTTCTCGGGAACGCCGTCCGGGAAATCAACCTCGAACATGTCTATGCCCAGAGGGATACGGGGCTCGCCCATCTGATGGACACATTCCTCCGCCGCTACCGCCCCCAGGACGCCCTTTACCTCGCCGTCGATCCCAGGACAAACGAAATCATCGCCTGGGGCGAGCGCAAGGAAAACGCGGTGCAGACCGAACCGGATTACCTCTCCCGGGCGACATTCCCCGCGGCGAGCCTTTCGAAGACGGTCACCATCGCAGCGGCCTTCGATTCGAAGCGATACGCGACACACTCCGAAGTCCCGATGATCGGTCGCGCGCACACGCTCTACCGGCAGCAGCTGAAAGTTCCCGAAAACTACCGCGGACCGGTCGTGCCGGTTCACGAGGCGTTCGCCAAGTCCTACAACCCGCCGATAGCGCTCATCGGCATGAACGTCGGGGCCAAGAGGCTGAAAGGCGCCGCCGGGAAGCTCGGGTTCAACCGGAACTTTCCCGGAAACCTCCCGGAGAGAAGCGCCTACAACCCACCCGATTCCGGCTACGCGCTCGCGGAAGTCGCCAGCGGATTCACGCAGGACGTGACGCTTTCCCCGCTACAGGCCGCAGGGATCGTCCGCGCCATCCTCCAGAAGAAGCCTTTTGAAATCCCGTGGGAAAGGAACGGCGCCGCGGGTCACGCGCCCCAAAAGCCCGTGAAGCTCGACGTGGAAAAGTTTTCGGAGAACGCTTATCGGGGACTTCGCCTTTCGATGATTTCGACAGCGACCGTCGGAACCGCAAGGAAACAGATGAGCACGCGGAACATTTCACGGAAGTTCTTTGCGGATTTAGACATCGGCGGAAAGACAGGTTCGCTCGACGGGGAAAGCCCCAAAGGACGCTACGACTGGTTCATGGGTTTCGCACAAAGTAAGGCGAATCCCGACAAGGCGATAGTCATCGTCGTGATGCAGGTCCACGGAGAGATGCGCACGCAGACATCGACCCAAATCGCCGCCCTTCTCATCAACTACTGGGCAAAGGAGAAATAATGCCGAATTACAGCTGGTGGAATCTCATCCCGACATACTTCGACGGAATCGCGATACACCTCGGAAGCTTTCCCGTGCACTGGTACGGACTTATGTACCTCTTCGCGTTCGTCACCTGCTACGCGCTCATCTGGAAGATGAACGTCAAGCAAAAAATCGGCATCAAGAAACAGCAGATGGACAGCTTCGTCACCTGGGTCATCGCGGGCATCCTCATCGGCGCGAGACTCGGCTACGTCCTCTTCTACAACCCGTCGCACTACCTCGCCAATCCGCTCGAAATCGTCGCGCCTTTCCGCTACAGCGCGGAGCAGGGATTTTACTTTGTCGGAATTTCCGGGATGTCGTATCACGGCGGGCTCATCGGGGCGATACTCTTCGGAATCATCGGGATGAAACGGAACAGGCTCCCGGTCTGGGACACGCTCAACCTCGGGTTCCTCGCGGTTCCGCTCGGCTACAGCTGGGGACGCTGGGGAAACTTCGTAAACGGGGAACTCTACGGCGAAGTGACCACAAGCCCCATCGGGATGCTCTTTCCGCTCGCCCACGATCTGCAGCTTCGCCATCCGTCGCAGCTCTACGAAATGTTTTTCGAAGGCATCGTCCTTTTCGCGGTCCTCTTCACCCTCAGCCACTACAAAATTTTCAAAAAGCAGATGCTCCCGCTCTATCTCATGGGCTACGGCACGTTTCGCTTCTTCATCGAGTTTTTCCGCCACCCGGACAATTTTCTCGGGCGCAACGACCTTTTCGGCATGAGCCGCGGACAATCGCTCTGCCTTCTCATGATCCTTCTCGGAGTGTCGCTCTTCATCTGGGAACGCCGTCGGGAAATCCGAAATTCGGCAGATAAAAATTCTAAATTTGACGCGCCCAATCCTTAAACGCTCACAGGTAACGCCGTGGAAGTAATCAACCAGATCCTCGATTCCGCAGACAGTCTCGTCTGGGGCATTCCGCTCATCGTTTTCATTTTGCTTGTCGGGTTCGTGCTGACGATTCGCCTCGGATGCCTCCAGGTGATGAACCTGCACAACGCTCTCCGCTACGTCATCCACAACGAAAAGGACGGCGAAGGCGAAGTTTCGAGCTTCGGCGCGCTCTGCACGGCTCTCGCAGCGACCATCGGGACCGGCAACATCGTGGGCGTCGCAACGGCCATCGGGACCGGCGGACCGGGCGCCCTCTTCTGGATGGAAGTCGCCGCGTTTCTCGGCATGGCGACGAAATACGCCGAAGGCGTCCTCGCGGTCAAATACCGCACGGTAAGCCCGGAAGGAAAAATCCTCGGTGGACCGTTCTACTACATCGAGCACGGCATTAAGGAGCGTTTCGGCCTGAACTTCAAGTGGCTGGCGGTCCTCTTCGCTATCTTCGGGACGCTCGCCGGGCTTCTCGGCATCGGAACTATCACGCAGGTAAACGGTATCACGTCCGCGGTGAACACGGTCATTCCGTCCGCGGAACTCTTCCGCTTCGGGGATTCTTCCATCTCGTATGCGACAGCGATTACCGGTCTCTGCGTCACGCTGTGCGTCGCCTTCGTCATCATCGGCGGTCTCAAGCGGATTGCGAAAGTAGCGACAATCGTCGTCCCCTTTATGGCGGTCTTCTATGTCCTCATCTGCGGATTTTTCCTGCTCCTCAACTTCTCGCACATTTCCGAAGCCATCGAAACGATTGTCCGGGCGGCATTCAACCCGTCCGCGGTCACGGGCGGCGTCGTAGGCTCCATCTTCATCGCGATGCAAAAGGGTATCGCCCGCGGCATCTTCTCGAACGAAGCGGGCCTCGGTTCCGCACCGATCGCCGCCGCAGCCGCAAAGACCAAGGAACCGGTCCGCCAGGGGCTTGTCTGCATGACGGGAACCTTCTTCGACACGATCATCATCTGCACGATGACCGGGCTTTCGATCGTCATCACCGGAGCGTGGGACCCGAGCCTCGGACTCGAAGGCGTAAACATCACGATGGAAGCGTTCCGCCGCGGATTTGCGTTCCTCCCCATCGGAAGTTCCGTCGCGCCCTACATCCTCACCGTTTCGCTCGTCTTCTTCGCGTTCACGACGATTCTCGGCTGGGCGTACTATTCCGAAAAGTGCCTGCAGTATCTCGTGGGCAGGGGCCGCACACCGAAACTCGTCTTCCGCTGGCTCTATGTGTTAGCCGTCTTTATCGGACCGTACCTCACCGTGAGCGCGGTCTGGACATGCGCGGACATTTTCAACGGTCTGATGGCGTTCCCGAACCTGGTCGCGCTGATTCTTCTAAGCGGCATCGTGATGCGCGAAACGAAACGCTTCTTCGGCAAGTTCCGGTAAAAGACGTGCTGTCCGAGATTATCGGGTCACGCCCGACAATGACAGTCTGCTCCGTCCGATAATGACACCCCTAAAACGCCACCACAAAATTCACGCCACCCCCGGCATCCGCTAAATTCACAAACGGAACCAATCCCCATTCCAGCGCATCTGTTTTGGAATTTTCTTTCCGTTCCCGGTAACGTTTTAAAGCGTCCCGATAGGCATCCCGCCTACTTGCATGCCGTTTGTGAACAAAAAACAAACAGGTGTTTACCACAAGAACAGGAAGCCCAACAATAAAAAAAGGAAAAGACAATCCGGTAAACAAACCCGCAGCCAAACCACCAAACAAAGAAGAGTCTTTTTTCGATTGTTCAAGCTCTTGATAGCCTTTAATGAAAATAGCCGTTCCAATCCCGGTAAGAATACCGCCTGTAACCATACCGACTATATTTCCGCTGTAATGGGCATTCCGATGTTCCTCGGCGATTAAATCATAATAAATTTCAACACTGTCCTTCGCAGTGTTATCTGTTTGAATTTCAAAAGCAAAGGCATCACTTCCCATTTCCGCAAGAGATATTTCAAAAAGGAACGCGATGAAAAACAGGGATTTAATTATCGGGTTCATTTTTACACAAAACATTCCTTTTACCTCAAACATTCCCCAAAGATAACTATTCGCAAACCTTTCCCGTCGGAATCCGTCAAATTATTACATTCACCTTATGCCCTACGAAGATTACCGCCGCATGAAGGAAGAACCTCTCAAATCAAAAATCCGCGAGGATTTTTTTCAGAAATACAAGTACACGCAG
>CAVKXR010000133.1:0-6585 GCA_963660275.1 Oscillospiraceae bacterium | reverse complement strand
AGCCAAGACAGAATCCCCGACAGAAACAAGGCGCTGGACCTGGATTACATTTTCATGTTCACTGGTTCCACCGGCAATATTCCCCTCGCAAGAATTAAAAACATAGAGAAAAAGGCAAAAAATCCAAAACCGACGAATCATTTCACAATCTCTTTTTCGTTACCGAACTCACTCGTCGGAGTAGCCGCAACAGGGAAAATCTGCAGGGCGATCTGCATGACCGTATCGCTTTTGGAATCGTTATGCACGAGCGTTGCGACCCGGCTCTTGAACTTTTCCGCTTCCGCCAAAATCATCCGAAAGCAAGTACGGGAAACACCCGCAGTCATTCCCGCGACAAATCGACGATCCTTTTTCCACTTTTGAACCGCTTGCGAAGCCTTGTCCAGCATATTGCAATGATACTTTATCAAAGAGGCCCGATGTTCGGGACACCCGCTCCGAAGCGCGCGATGCGTCTGCACCCAAAGACCGTCGGAATTTCTTTCGATAAAATGATAGCGGCTTAAAACTTGGACAGCAAGCCTCGCGTCATCTTCACTAATCGCAGGCTTCAGGGATTTGGCAAGCAGCGCATAATCATCCTTGAAATCAAACAGAGTAATCAGTTCTCGAATGGCCGGGATAAACCAATGGCTGTAATACTCGGAAAATCCCGCTGTAATTTCTACCGGACGGATGGAACCGCGCATCTGTAAAAGTTCTAGGCGATAACGTTCCTTTTGGGCGCCTTCCTTCGCCTGGCCAAAACGGACAAGCTTGTGCCAATACTCCAATTCCGAACCCGAAAGACCGATCGCTTTTCCGACAGCTTCCATCGTCTTTTCGCTTAAATTCCTTTCTCCCAGCATCACCTGGCGCAAAAAATTGGGATTGCAAATTTTTGCCCTCTGCGCAATCGCACGCCAAGAAAATCGAGCATGATTCTGCGAATCATGAAAGTCTCGCAAAAACGAACGAAAATCTCCATACTCGAAAACGGATTTCATACCATTCAAATTTAGCCCGGGCAAAACAAAATAGCTAGTAAAATTTTATTTAAATGTATTCACTTTGAATACAAAAATACACGTCCCTGGAAAATGAAACGACTCCGATGCAAAAAAAAATTCCCGTGAGAGATTTCACAGGAATCAAAAAGATGGCGGATTGAACCCCGAACTTACCAGGAGGGGAGCAATGATAGAGTTGTTAGAGGATTTACCTTTCCGCCAAAACTCTGAGCCTTAATATAGAAGAATCTATCGAGAAAGGCTAGTATTTATTACTTATTTCCGCGGTTTCCGGATGACAGCGGGTTCTTCGTGGAACTCGATGTGGCAGTGCGGTTCAAAACGGAATCCTCCGCGACGATGGCGATTCAAACCCATGACATCGGAGACTTTTTCCAGATGATCCACAACGCGGTTCAAGCGGCTTTCAAAGTTCGGATTTACCGGGTCGATGCAAATTTCGGGATCCCGCTTAAATTCGCGGTTCTCGAATTCCTCGCGCCCAGTCTTCGTGTATTCGCGCAAGATATTGCGAAGAATGCGGGCCGGGACATTGCGCATCAGATGTTTACCGTTTACCGAAATCGAATCGTCCGTTTCGTAATAGATGACTTCCGCGACATGGTTAATCTTGTGAAGGAGTTCATCATGCGCTTTTTGGACCGGAGGCCAAACGCTGTATTCTTCCTGGACGAGCGAAGAAATCAGTCCCGCAAACGGATCCTTGGTCTTCACATCCTTTGCGTAGATGAATTCCGCAATGGACGCCGGAGCGCCGTAGTAGCGATCCTTGTAGAGGAGACGGGTTCCCGTAAACGTATCGACCACATCCGTATCGGCACGGACGCACAGCTTGTCTGCAAACTTGGAAAGGCCCAAATCGACGGGGAGCTTTTCGAGGCATTCGCCGAACTTGACAACCTTGCCGACTGCGATTCCGCTGACATAGAACGTATCGCCTTCCTGGTTGCCGATGAGACGCCCGATCAAGGACTCTTCTGCAGAATACTGGCAGGCATAGACCTTAATATTTTCAAACGCAGGCAAATCCAAAAGGCACGGACTCTGCTGGAAAGCACGAAGCATCCACGCCGAGTACACCGCCGACGGATGATAGGAACCGTTCGAACGATTGACCAGGAAGTCATGGCGATCGTTTCCTTCTACCGAACCTTCCACAAAACGGAAATTCTCGTGGAACAGGTTGCGCTTTTCGATAAGTCGCAAGACACCGAGACGCTGGTCCTGCATATCGTAGAAATCACGAATGTAAGGGAGATAGGAACGCATCAGCGCGCGCTTGGGAATCGATGTCAAATGCTTCAGCTTTTCAAACATCCGATTTCCAAAGGCATCCAGATTTTCGCCCTTTGAAAGAAGCCAGTTCGAGAAGCCTTCAATCATCAGCGCATTGTCTTCCACGCTGACCATTTCGTCTTCCTGCCACGCGTTCTCAATCAATTTGCGGCTGGTGACACTTGCGTTCTGGACTAAAGGAACTAGGTCTTCCGTCCGGAACGAAAGAAGAAGTTCGCTGTAGGCCAACTTCAGAAAAATATTCGGTATTTTATTTTCATTATCCTGCATGGCCATAATTTATTTTTTTCCACGCGTCTTGCCCACCCCCTTTTTGAATTAAAAGCATTTTTAATGGTATTTTTGAGACTTTTCTATATTTTTGGCATGAAAAGTCCACGAATCCACGCCCTTTCCGAAGATGTTATCAATAAAATCGCAGCGGGAGAGGTGGTGGAACGCCCCGCATCGGTCGTCAAGGAGCTGGTAGAAAACTCGCTAGATGCCGGAGCGAGCCGAATCGAAGTCCAAATCGTGAACGGCGGAAAAGCTTCCATCCTGATTCGGGACAACGGTTGCGGAATGTCCGAAAGCGATCTGGACATTTGCTACAAGCCCCATACCACGTCCAAGCTCACATCCGCGGAAGATCTTTTCCATCTAGCGACCAACGGTTTTCGGGGCGAAGCGGTCGCTTCAATCGCAGCCATCTCGAAACTTTCCATCACGAGCCGGGAAGCCGACGCTCCCGAAGCCCACACGCTCCGTCTCGTCGGAGGGAATCTCGAAGCGAAATCGGCAGACGCCTCGCCGCGCGGAACGACATTTCTCATCGAAGATCTGTTCTTCAACGCTCCGGTCAGAAAGACCTTTCTCGGCAGCGACACGCTCGAAGCGTCCCGAGTTCTCGATACGGTGACGCGGATTTCAATGGCAAACCCGAATGTCCGTTTCGATTACAAGGTCAATGGCCGGGACATTTTTACAGGCGTCGAAGGAAACGATTTAAGAAGCCGCATCGCCGAAGCGCTTGGCACAGGAATCGCCAAGTCGATGCTCCCCGTCGATTACGAAGAAGCGGGCATCCGCGTTTCTGGCTTTGCGGTTCCGCCCGATGCGCTCCAAAACAAGCGGAGCAAGCTCTACTTCTATGTGCAGAAGCGTCCCATCTGGAATCCCATCATGACCAAGGCGGTCACCCGAGCGTATGAACCTTACGGCAACACCAACGCCCCCATCGCCGTCCTCTTTCTGGAAATGCCCGATACATCGGTCGATGTGAATGTCCATCCGACAAAACGGGAGGTCCGGTTCGCCAACGAGAACGATGTTTTCGTAGCGGTCCATCACGCCATTCGGGACGCTTTTCAAAAATCCGAAGAAGAGCATCCGTCGATTCGCCTTGCGGATTTTTCATCGGAAGCTTCTATCCGGCAAGAAGATTTAACACCGCATTCATCCGAGCCGTCCTTTACAAAGCCCCAACCGATTCAAGAAACTTCCATTGCGGATTCCGCTCCAAAAGTTCGCACGACCCCTGCCGGTCCGACTTTGGATGTGACAAAAAGTGTCAAAGAATACAAGCCGAAATACCGTTCGGAAGATCCGGGCGACATCATCCAGGACCTTTTTTCCCTGCCCGAAAACGGGAACATCATCCCGCTTTCTCCTCAAAACCTACGTCCGCCAACCCGAATGGACAAGGCTCCCCCGCCGCAGTTCTTCCAACTCGCCAACACGTATCTTGTTTGCGAAGACAGCGAAGGGCTTTTGCTTATCGACCAAAACGCGGCGCACCAACGCATTCTCTACGAACGCGCTCTCGCCTCCCTCAACGCCGAAGCCGCCCTGGAAAGCCAGGAACTTCTATTTCCCGAAATCATCGAACTTTCCCCGGCAGAAGCGAGTGTCGTTCCGGAACTTCTCCCGATGCTCGACCAGTTGGGATTTCATCTAGAGCTTTTCGGAAAGAACACCTACCAGCTCCGCGGAACTCCCAGGGATTTGCCTTTTTCCAGATCCGTCGAAGCGCTCAAGACGCTCGTTGCCGATGTTCTTCTCGGGGAAAATCCGGGCAAGCCTTCGCACGAAGCTTTGGCAAAAGCCTGGGCAAAAAGCAACGCGATTCAGGCGGGAGATAAACTGGGAAGCGAAGAGATGACGCACTTGATGGCAAACCTCCTTTCTACGCAAGACCCGATGAGTTCTCCGAGCGGGCGTCCCTCTCTGATGCGCCTTCCCATCTCCGAAATCAACAAACGTTTTAAACGCTGATGTTTTCAAAAATTCGAAGCGCAGACAAAAGCAAAAAAATTGCCATCGCAAAAATTTCCGAACCGGATTTTTTACCGCTACCGTTAGTTTGTATATTGGGAAACCGTGATTAGACTGCACAAGATTTTTCTGTTTTTGGCACTTTCCAAGGCTCTCTTCGCAACGGAACTGAGCTTTTCTGGAAACCAGAGCGACATCCGCTGGAAGGCCACTTCTTCCGAGCACTTTAACTTCGCTTATCCGACTGGTTACAGCACCCATGCGGGGATCGTCGCTTCAACAGCGGAAGCTGTTTACGATTCGATTGTTTCGCGCTACCAAATCAAGATGCCGCTGAGAATCGACGTTTCGCTGCAAAACGCCCTGTATGCGAACGGCTCGGCGGTGCCTAACGAAAACGCGATGAACCTTTTTCTTTCGAACTGGGATTTTAAAATTCGCAGCACGCATCCCTGGATTGCCGATGTCGTCACCCACGAATTTTCCCACTTGGTGAGCATTGAAAGCGGAAGCAAGTTGCCGCATTTCATCTACGGGCTCCAACTTTCCTACCTGGATTATTACAACGAACGCTCGACGCAAAACGCTTCGCTCGTCGTTCCTTTTACGCTCCAGCCGCTTTGGTTTGCCGAGGGAACCGCCCAGTTTGAATCCGCCCGGATGGGTTTTGACGCTTGGGACTCTCACCGGGACATGCTCCTCCGCGTCGCCGCCCTGAATGACGGAATTCTCGACCTGACATATATGCACGATTTTGCGGACAATTCCCTCGAAGCGGAACTCGGGCCCTATACCCAAGGCTTTTCCCTTGTCCGATATATCGACGCCGAATACGGTCCAGAAGCCGTTCCAAAAATCTGGCACGAGCTTTCCAAAATGCATCGGGTCACGCTTTCCAGCGCACTCGAAAAAGTCATCGGCATCGATGAAGATTCCCTTTACAGAAAATGGAAAGAATCGACCATCCAATATTACGAACAGGAGAGGGAAAAACTCGGAACCTTAATCACGGGAAAAAAATGGACGGAAAACGCATTCTATCAGGATTATCCAGTCATCGCCGACAAGAACATCTACGGAGTATCCAACTTTGGCGGCCCCTGGTTCGACGGAGGCGTTTTTAAAATTCCAAGGAATCAGCTGGACTCTTCTAGCGTTCGGGATTCGTCGAGCGGAATTTCCCTGACGATTCAGGATTCGATTCTCGATATTTCCCAGTTCGCCAAAAATCCTTTTAAGCCCAAAAAGCCGTGGTTTGACAAGGGCATTTCCGTCCGAGATATTTCGGGAACAGGACCGTTGCTCGCCTACACGACATTTGCCAAACGCGACAGAAACGGACACGCTCACTTCGACATCGCCGTAGCCGACACGAACGGACAAAACGCCCAAGCGACCTTTCTCGCCGACGCGGTCTATCCGGACATTTCCCCAGACGGAAACGAAATCGTTTTTGCGAGGCGCGAAATCCATTCGACGCGTTTCGTGTTGAGCAAGGTGAAAACACCCGACTTCAAAAAAGAAAGTCCGGGCGAGATTCAGGACATTTATATTCCCGACGAAAAACTTCTCTACTATAATATCTACACGCCGAAATTCAGCCCCGACGGAAAGAAAATCCTATTTGGATTTTTTGACGACAAAAATCGCGGAATCGCCTGCATCCAAAGCGACGGTTCGAATCTTCAAATTTTATCGCAAGAGGGAATCAACTACCGGGATGCCAACTGGATTGACGACGAAACCATTATCTATTCGAGCAATCGGAACGGAATTTTTAACCTTTATTCCAAAAAGCTGCGAAACGGCGCAGAGCATCCCCTGACAAATGTTCTCGGGGGAGCCTTTTCGCCCACAGTCGATTCGGGAACCGTATTCTATACAAATTACGACAAGGATGGATTTTCGCTCTACTCGATAGAACTTTCCGATTACGATGCCACAACGGATTCCGTCTTTTCCATTTTCGACACGACTTACACGGTTTGCCCGTCGCCTGTTGAAGAAACAATCGCCCCGGATT
>CAVKXR010000132.1:0-6633 GCA_963660275.1 Oscillospiraceae bacterium | reverse complement strand
ATGACGCTTAATGGGAAAGGATTCCTTTTTTAGGTATCCTTTTGACGCTTAAGCCCATTTGTCACATCATTTTCACAGGGAAATTCCACGGACCGGGAAAGGCGCAAACCCAAACGAAAAAACCGATTCATAGCCGGAAAAACCGCGCCCGGACCAAACCCATTTTTAGGCCCCCGGAGAGCAACCCCTTTGACGGGAGGGGGCAAGCCCGCCCCAGGGGGGCGGGGAGCCTTGAAAAACGTATTTTAAACCTCGAAAATCTGCGGTTTAGACGCCCCCGGAAGCATCCCAAAACGGTTTAACCGACACGCGAAAAAGCCCGTACCTATCGCATTTCCAAGCGTACAGGCTTTAAACGCGCGTTTAAACCTAAAAGCGTGTACCCCTGCATTCAAAACGGAAAAGACCGCCACACGCCTTTAAACGACGCCCCAGAGAGCCGAAATTTCACGAAATTTTCCGGTTTAAAATCCGCCTAAACGCGACTACTTGCCGATTCCCTTGTAGCCGGGAATGCGGATCGATACAGCATTACCCGACCATTTCAAGACGCAAGTTAAGCGCCCGACCATTAAAAGCCTTTTCCGCCTGAAAAAGCTTATCGTCTGCCAAAGCCGATTCCTCATCGATAATCTTCTGGCAGTCATACCGAGCCGACTGGGATAGCTTGCGAAGGAAACGGCAGGCATTCCCCACATCGCCAAAGAACGAGGCATTGTCGCGAATCAGGCAGTCCCGCAACTCGTGACCGTTTTTCCCATAGGACCCGGCAAGGTCCGACGAATGGCTCGCCTTGACATTTACAAGGGTTCTCTTTTCGGGATACCTTACATTATCGACAGGCGCACGCAGCGCACCGCCACTGCTTGCTATCATGGCTTCGACAAGATGGACGCTTTCGTAAAACCTTACCGTCACAATCCAGTCGTTGAATTTCGTTCCGAACGCCTTGCGGATATCCTTAGCGCATTCCCTGTTATGCGAAGCAAGCGCAACATGTTCCCGATAGCCCGGCATCAGGCAACCTTGCGTTCAAAAATAAAGTCCGCCTCGACAGATGTCTTGTCCATTCCGGAAAGCCGACAAGCCAGGACAGAAAGCGGCAAAAGCCCGACCTGCTCGAAAATCCGCTCCAGGAAAATTCCCATTTCGAGAATCCTGCAACGCGTATCGGAAGAGGCTTCGTCAGAAACGGCCACCAGCATGGACGGTTCGTCATACTTGCCGTTATATCCGGCATAGACCTTGGCAATCTGGTTCGGGAAAAGCCTAGAGAAAATCTTGAAGAGAATTTCCGCCGATTTCAGGATTCTCTGGTTCGTAGGAAAAAGCGACGCCTGCAAATCTTTCAGCAAATCTTCCCTTCCCTTTTCCCATCCGCGCGACCACTCGGAAGAACTCATCTCTCTTTCGAGATCCTGAATTTCCTTTTCGATGCATTCTTCATTGACAGGTTTTTCCATAGCCTTCTCCACTACCTGCAAGATACAAATTTTTCGCTTGCCTTTTGTCGGAAACGCCTAAACGCGACTACTTGCCGATTCCCTTGTAGCCGGGAACGCGGATCTTCGCCCCATCGGACGGCCATCCCCAGCAGTCGCCTTCCTTCTTGTGCAACATCGGAAGATGGCGTTCCTCGTCCGCCTGCCCCGAAAGCACGACGCGAGCCTTGCGACGGAACGCCCGGTTCGCCATTTTCTGCCATTCCCTGTCGGGAGCGAGCTTGTGAAAGGGCATCTTGTAAGAACGGCTCATTTCCACTCCGACAATACGCGGCGGATTTCGTCATCCAGAACGATTGCGGCAGCCTTTCCGATCCTGTAGGCGGAAGCCCGCTTCGAGAGATGCCTATCCCGGTAAAGATAGTTACAATCGATCGAAAAGACGTACTTTGCCTTCGTACCGTCCGGGCAATCGCTGGGGGCAACATAGATGTCTATCGCCATTTGACGAAAACCACTGATAGCCCATTCGCAGTCTTGCCGATTCAGTTCCTTGAAAACCATGTTCAGTACTTTCGTACAAAATTTGCGGTTAGACCAAATCTTCCGCTTCATCACTTACCTCGCTTCGTCCATTCCTCGGGACGCGAACCCTTTTTCAAGTCCGGGAAAAGACGGCTTTTGCTGTTTTTGTCAAAGATTCCCAGAAACCGGACAGAGCCGTCCGAATCGGCGACAAAGCTTCCGCCCGGAAGCACCTTGTGCAAAAAATCCAGTTTCCTGCCGAGGGCTTTCAATCTTTCGATTGCGGATTTCGAGACTTTCAGCGTTCTGGGATTCGCTTCGAACCACCAGAACTTCATCTCTTTCAGAAATTCGGGATCAAGCGGCCAACCCGAAGCGTCCGGTATCACGGAATCGATTCCGCAATGCGGGCATAGGGCCGTCCGACACCTGTCCAATTCGTTGCACCAGTCCACGACTTCCGACGCGGGATAAACCTCGCAACAGTAGATGCATCCGCACATCTTCGATTTTTTCAGCAGTCGCCAGTTCTTGAAAGTCGCTCCGTGGGCATCACGGCACTTTTCCGGCATTTCCTTCCGTCTCGGCATTTACCCTCCCAAAAATTTCTACACGCTTTCCAGAAGTTCGCGCCCGATACGGCGGATTTCATCCCGAATAAGCCTTTCGCGCCTCGCCGACGGTTTCTTCGCACCGGAAACATACGCGGCCATCAACGGCTGGGGAATCTTCAAGCGGCGGGCAACCTCGGACATGTTCAAGGGCTTCAGGCTTGCGGAACCGCGCAACGGAAATTTTCCGGGTTCAAAGATTCCGTCATAAGACAGATCCTCGTCGATTTCCTCCCACCGGAGTCCGCCAAAGCCCAGTGAAAACGCTGCCCGCTGCGCATCGGTCGCATTCCTGAGACGTTCAAAATCGGCAAACCGGGCAACTGCGACACGCCCATCCTTTGACGTGAGCTTAACGCCTTCCGGCTCCAATTCGGCTTTCAGAATATCCCGTTTGCGCATGTCAAGATCCCTATTCAAACAAGCTCCAGCTTTCAAAATATAGGTTATAATTTATATCCGTCAATGTTTTCGAGAAAATTTTATTTCAAACGTGTTTCAATGCGAAGAACCCGGAAAGTTCAAGCCCCTCGCCGAGATCATCGAACCACACGCCGTCGAAATCGAGCCGACAGTTCGCTCGCTGCTCCGGAGTCGCATTTCTGAGCGGAGCATAATCGCAGAAGAATTCGCGTCCTATCCGACCGTCCACAAGCTCGACGCAGACCGCATCGTTCTCCACCCAGAGCTTCTTTACATCCTTTTCGGTAATGCCCGGCATCGAAACTTTCAAGCCTTTTCCGTCTTGCGTTTCAGAGCCATCACCGTTTCGTGAGCAGCCTCTCGCAATGCGGCGATGTTCTTTTCAGAATCTTCCGACGGTTTCATCTTCCCCGCCTCGAACGCAGCGAGGATTTCCTGCTCCTCCTCGTCGAGATTGTATTTTTTCACGTGTTCTTCGAAAGAAAGCATAGCGCACCCTACCGCGAAGTCTAGTCCCTAAAAAACTCTTTTTCAAACTCGGATTCTTTCAAAACTTCTATAGCTCCAATGCGTTTCCTTGACGGTCTTAGGACTTTTAGAAATATTGATTTAAGTTGATAGAAATTTTTGCTGTTGTTCGACAGCAGTACATAGGCATATTCATATTTGTTAAAGGTTCCTTGCCCGCTTAAAACAGAGCAGGAATTGGTTATTTTCTCTTTTATCTGGTCAGCCTCCTTTGGGGCCGTCCCCTTCGATGTGACGCCCATTTTCATTTCCGTAAATACGATGCTTTTTTCCGTTGCAAAGACCACGTCAACGCTTTTCCTTCCCGATTTTTGAAACACTTTGTCGCAATCGACGACTTTCATCGCAAGCGTTTTGTCGCATTTTCCGTGATTAGAGTTTGCAACATCGCAGTAAGGCATTAAGCATTCGTTGATTTTGTACAAATTCGCGAAAGTGGCGGTATTTTGGGAACTATACTTCATCGCCGTCCTCTACGCCGGAAAAAATATTCTCCAGTTTGAACGACCGGTTGAACGTTTCAAAGATAGGTTCGATGTCGTCTCCCAAGGCTCTATACGAATAAGCGTACTTTTCCGGATTTTCCTGTTCGGCGAGGTAAAACGAGGGCGACGCACCGAGTTCCTTTTCCGCGATGTACTTTATCGAGCTGACCAGATCCGTGCTGTGGCTGGAGATGAATAGCTTGCAGCCGGTCTCCTTTCTCAAAAGCACGAGAAGCCTTGCGAAGCGGACAATCCACTGCGGGTGCAAGTGGGCCTCCGGCTCGTCCATGATCAACATGGTCTTCGAATCGACAAGCCCGTTCCTGTACAGGCCCTGTACCATGGTGAACGATTTCAGCCCGGTGGCACCGTTAGAAAACATTTCAAACGATTGCCCATCGGGAAGCCTGTAAGAAATATCCGTCTTGCCGTCGTTCCATTCAAAAGTCCCGCCGAGTATGCCTTCGTTTCCATCCCCGCCATAGCTGAACATGGGAGACAATTCGCCAGTCGGGACCAGAGCCCTGTTCAAAGCGAGCCAATGGTCCCTTCTGGAACGGTTTTCGCCGAACGCCATCGGCGAATCCATGTAGAACACCCGCTTGACGGAATCCGGCAGTGCAATGACATTCCTTTCCGTGTCGCAAATAGGAATCTCGTTTTCCAACACGCTGAACACTCTCGGTTCGAGCCCTTTGCCGAACCTTTCCGCCCAGAACTTCTGGAAAACGCCGACCGACCTTGCCGATTTGGTCTCGATGGCCTCCTCGGAAAGTCTGTCTATCTCCGCCTTCACGCTGTCCGCGATTTCCGCAAGGGAATTTTCCTTGCCCTGTCGGCTCGTATCCCTGGCTATCGAAGACAAGATCGAAGTCGCCGATTTCACCAGCGCCTGCTGCGCCTCGGAAAAAGGCTTTTCCCGACCGGAGAACCAGCTGTCCAGGTAGTCTAACGTCGAAACCAGGACTTTCCTTGTTTCCTCGGCCCTAGCGTGGGCAAATGCGACCCTGACAAGAAGGTCGGATATTTTCCTGGATTCGGCCTTGGGTAGTATCCCGGAAAGGTTCGTCACCGCCGAAAATACGGACTGCGCCATGGACCGTAGCTTTACGGCGGAATTCTCATCAACAAGCTCGTTATACTTCAATGCGCCAAAAAGCAGTTCGTAAAGAAACCGGGAAATCGTGCTTTTTCCGCAGCCGTTGATTCCGGAAAGAACGGTTATTCCGGATATGTCGATGTCAGCGTGCGCTATGGCCCTGACGTTCCGCGCCGAGATTTTCAGATCCATCTTTCAGCCTTTGGCAAAAAAAATTCCGTTCCAATATACAAAAACAGGACATGCCGCTTTTTAAGATTCCCCTACAGTTTCTCCATCAAGATGCCAGCATCGTTAAAGCAATCGGCGACACCTTCCCAAACAGGCTTGGAATCCAAATGGCTAACATCGGGAACATCCGGGACATCTGGAATCTTGATGCTCGACGGAACTAGGCCCATCGAAAAACAGCCCGTTAAAAAAGCTTTCATCAAATCCTTTTTATCCATAACGCAATTTCTCCGAATGCTTGGACCTATTCGATTCCAAATATACAATCTTTTACAAACAACGGCGCATTTACCGGCGAACGTCACCAGAACAGGTTGCGGTAGGTGGTCCCGAGGGCGTCGGCAAGACGGTGAGCCATCTTGCGCCCGATGGGTTCCCTTCCGCGCTCCATGGCGGAGACCTGCTGTTTCATGATCCCGGCCTTGTCGGCTAGCTGCTGCTGCGTGTAGCCGAACGTGGTGCGGAGAAGCTTCAGGCTTTCCGCCGGGGTCGTCTCGGCCTCCATCTGCCTGAACAGCTCGGTCTTCGAAATTTCCACGGTCTCCTCGTCATCATCCTTCACCTCCTCGACATCCGGGAACTTCACGGCATTTCCGCCTTGAGCCTCTCGGCAAGCTCCACCACGGCGTCGTCCACCAGGGACTGGTAGTGTCCGCCGTACCGCTTCGCGAACGCCTTGATGGCATCGACCGCCCCCGAATGCAGGCGGAGCGTGTAGGGCTTCCGTACCGTGGCCCGGAACTTCGCGGACTTTGCGGAAAGGGCCTTCACCGTCTCGTGAGCAGCCTGTCGCAATGCGGCGATGTTTTCTTCCGCATTTTCGCTGCGCTTTAACTTGCCGGCCTCGAACGCGGCGAGGATTTCCTGTTCCTCCTCGTCGAGGTCGTATTTCTTCACGTGTTCTTCGAAAGAAAGCATCATGCGCCTCCGTGTTTCTTGTTTGCCACCCTGCTCGGAAAGGCCGTCTTCAGGAACCTTGTCCCGTCAGTCTCGACCACATACGGAACCTGCCAGACATAGCCCCTGAACGCGACCTCCGAAATATGCTGGTTCGGATACCTGTCCCGGTTCGGGTGCTCGTAATCGTCCAGTATTCCGCCGTTTTCCATGGCCTTTGCAATCTCTTCGAAGGAGACCGACCTTTTTCCGGCCTTGAGGATTTCGTTCTTCTTCGGGTCCCATCTGAACTTCATGCCCAAAATATAGCCTCTTGATTTACTTTTGTCAATACTTTTTTTATTTCTCCCCAAAAACAATCATCGAAAAGAAAAGGACCAAAAGAAAACCAT
>CAVKXR010000131.1:0-6670 GCA_963660275.1 Oscillospiraceae bacterium | reverse complement strand
GGCCTACCCGGCGAGGGGCAAGGTAGGGGGACCTTTCCGAGTTGCGAAGGCCAAGATCCCCCTTCCTTGCAACCACCCCCAGGGCCACGCTTGCTATAGAATGTGGAGTTTGTAGCGAGAAGTTAGGAATTCGTCTGTGGAGCGAATTTTTCTGTTTGCTATTTTTCTGAAGAGACCCGCTTGCTGCGGGCATGTCGCTGCGTTCCAGGCTGACCGCTAACTGAAAAAGCCCGCTCGGACGCCCCTCGTCCCTCTTCCCGTATTCCGTTTCCCATTCAACAACTGTTTTCTGTTTCCTGATTTCTGTCAACTATCCACTATCCACTATCAACGATTCACTAAGTTCAAACACAACTCATACCTCACATCTAAAACTGTCTATATTTTAAAATCGTGCGGCTTGTAAAATCGATATGGCTTTCGTTTATCCTGTTTTCCGCGTCGGCTTTCTCGGAAACGTCCGTCTTTGTCGGATCGAAAATCGCAGTCGGGTTTTACGGGACTCCCAAGGCGGGAAGTTTCGCCGCAGACACGGTTGACCGCTACGGTGGAAATTGGCGCGGGCTGCAGATTCCGCTGGAGACCGGTCGCCAGTACGAAACGATTGACCCGATGTTCGAACTGTATCTCGGCGGGCGCTACCGAAACTTCACCGTCTATTTCAACTTGCCGCTCCGAAAGGACATCGAAGCGTGGTACGAGGATGACCTTTCGACGAATACGACTTACTTGCCGGACAACCTTGACATCAACGTCCCGATTGAAGGTTTTGCCAAATGGGAATACGGCGTGGGATTTGTCCAGGCGGGACGCTTCAAGCCGGACATGGGGCCTTCGCCCAACACGCTTGCCCTAGGAGGCGCTCCCTATCACGATGCGATTCTCTGGAACTTCGCCCCGGGATTTTTCCGCTACGATTTTTTCATCAGCTCGTTAAATTCTCACTTGCACGGAACGCCGTCCGAGCCTGGCGGAGAAGTCGATTCATCGACCGAGGTATGGAAACAGGCGAACCTGCAAATCGATAACCAGCGGAACCGAGTCTATGCGGAACCGTACAAGACGCTAGTCTATCACCGTCTGGGCGTGGATTTTAAGCGCGTTTGGTTCTACGTCATTGAACAATCTGTTGTCGGCGGCAAGCAGATCGAGTTTCGGACCATCAACCCGTTCATGTTCTGGCATGACAATTACGCGACAGGATACACGAAGGCGAACGCGACGCTTGAACTGGGACTTCGCCCGATTCGCGGATCGAGCTTTTACTACCAGCTAGGAATCGACGACATCAAAAGCCCGGTCGGAGAAACCGGCAAAAACTCGACGCGGAATATCCTGAGCCATCTAGTCGGCTATCGCCAAACGATCGAGACGGACAGGTTCGGAACTTTTGACATCCGCCTGGATGCGGTTCTCACGGATCCCGCTGCAGGCAATGAACGTCTTCCGCTTCTCAAGTATTCGAGCCGCCGCATGTATCGCTCCAACTATCGTTCCCAGTCGGATCCGGATTTCGCGGACATGTTTTTTGTGGATTATCCGCTCGGATATCGCCGAGGTCCGGATGCGAAGGATTTGTGGCTTACTGTGGGATGGACGCTCGGACGGCATGAATGGAATGCGGAATTCGCCTGGCTCAGACAGGGAGACAAGGAACTTTACGCGGATTATGACGAAGCGCTATCGGCGAAGCGGACCTTGTCGGGAATCGTGGAGCGGCAGTATGTCGCCGATTTTACCTATCGGATTTCCCTTTTTGGCGGGCTTCGGGCGCGTCTTGGCGGGGGAATCCGCAAATACTGTAATCTGGATCATATCGCAGGCGAAAACGGGGTGGATTTTTGGGGGGTAGCCGGTTTTGATTGGGATATATCCTACCAAAAAAGTTTTAGATTTTAGGTTATGATGGATTTTTCAACGAAAATTCTTTGCATTGGCGCCGGTTATGTCGGCGGACCGACGATGACTGTCATTGCGGACAAGTGCCCGGACGTAAAAGTGACGGTTGTCGATATCAACCAGGCACGCATCGACGCGTGGAATGGCGACAATCTCCCGATTTTTGAACCCGGCCTTGATGAAGTCGTCAAGCGCGCTCGCGGACGGAACCTTTTCTTCAGTACGGACATTCCGAACGCGGTCCGCGAAGCGGATATCATTTTTGTTTCGGTCAATACGCCGACCAAGACCTTTGGACAAGGCGCGGGCAAGGCTAGCGACTTGCAATACTGGGAAAAGACCGCCCGGGAAATTCTCGAAGTCGCCTCGTCGGACAAGATCATCGTTGAAAAATCGACGCTGCCTGTTCGCACTGCCGCTGCGATGGAACGCATCTTGAATTCAAACGACAAGGGGCTGCACTTCGAAGTCCTTTCCAACCCGGAATTCCTCGCCGAAGGTACCGCCATCCAGGATCTGTTTGAACCGGACCGCGTGCTCATCGGCAGCCACCAGACGAAATCGGGACTCGCCGCTCTTGCCAAGGTGGTGGACATCTACGCCCACTGGGTTCCGCGAGATAGAATTCTCACGACGAACCTTTGGAGTTCCGAACTCACGAAGCTTACGGCAAACGCGTTTCTGGCGCAGCGCATCAGTTCTATCAACTCGATCAGCGCCCTTTGCGAGCGTACCGGTGCCGATGTCGATGAAGTCGCCTTTGTCATGGGAAAGGACCATCGGATTGGATCCAAGTTCCTCAAGGCTTCGATTGGCTTTGGCGGAAGCTGCTTCAAGAAAGACATTCTGAACCTCGTTTACCTGTGCGGTTATTACGGTCTTCCCGAAGTCGCCGCCTACTGGGAAAGCGTCGTGAAGATTAACGAATGGCAGACTCACCGCGTCACGAGCCGGATGCTCGAACGCATGTTCAACACGATCGCCGACAAGAAAATCGCGGTCTTCGGATTTGCCTTCAAGGCGAACACGGGCGATACCCGCGAAAGCCCGGCAAACCTCGTCGTGCGCGACCTGCTCGCCGAGCACGCCCGTCCGGTCGTCACCGACCCGAAGGCGATTCCCGACGCGAAGCGCGATTTGAAAGACGTTCTTGACCGGGTCGTGTTTGAAGAGGATCCCTACAAGGCAGCCGAAGGCGCCCATGCGGTCGTCGTCTGCACGGAATGGAAGTGCTTCGCGGAACTCGACTGGAAGCGCATCTACAATGGCATGGAAAAGCCTGCCTTTGTGTTTGACGGAAGAAACATCCTTGACGCATCCGCGCTCCGTAAAATCGGATTCGACGTGGCGAATGTGGGCAAGGGTGAGGCGGAATAGCCTCGATTGGTTTTTATATGAGAAAAATTAGCGTTTTTGGACTAGGTTATGTTGGCTGTGTTGGCATTGGCTGCTTTGCTAAATTAGGATACAGAGTTGTTGGTTGCGATGTGGATTCTCGGAAAGTCGCTCTGATTTCTTCAGGGCGTCCGACGATTGTGGAACGCGATGTCGATGTATTGATAGCCGAAGGATTTGCGTCTGGCAGGATTTCTGCCACGGAATCCGCAGAGCGAGCGATTCTTGAATCCGATGTTTCTTTTATTTGTGTCGGAACGCCTGTAACGGATAAAGACGGACTGGATTTGCAGTTTATCGATTCTGTTGTCGAGGACATCGGCAAGGCGCTTTTAAAAAAGGACGATTTCCACCTGGTGGTGTTGAGAAGTACTGTTCCTCCAGGAACCAATGAACGGATAGGGAAAAGATTGGAACAACTGTCCGGCAAAAAGCTAAATGTCGATTTTTCCGTCGTTTCGAATCCCGAATTTTTACGGGAAGGTAAGGCTGTTGACGATTTCATGAATCCGCCTCTCACGGTAATCGGCTGTGATTGTGCAAAAGCTTGCGACATCATCCGGTCGCTATATTCTCCTCTCAAGAGCGAGATTGTTGAAGTGGCACCTCGTGTTGCTGAAATGATTAAATTCGTAAACAACTCTTTTCATGCATTGAAAGTTGCTTTTGGAAATGAGGTCGGAGCTGTTTGCAAGCAGCTAGGTATTGATAGCCATGAAGTAATGAGGCTTTTTTGCAAGGATTCCCAACTGAATATCTCCCCGATGTATTTTATGCCGGGATTTGCTTATGGGGGATCGTGTTTACCCAAGGATTTAAAGGGATTGAATTATTTGGCGTCAAGTCATGATGTGCAAGTCCCTTTGCTTTCTTCCATAAATTCAAGCAATCAAAAGCATATTGAACGTGTACTGAAAAAGGTTTTTGATAGCGGCAAGAAGAAAATAGGTCTTGTCGGTTTAACTTTTAAGGCCGGTACCGATGATTTACGGAATTCCGCTTCTGTCGCTTTAGCGGATACCCTTTTGAAAAATGGTTTTTCTTTGAGAATTTACGATCGTTTTTTGAACCTCGCCAAGGCGCAGGGGGAAGATATCGGTTCCCGGTTGCCGGATGGAATGGAAAATCTATTGGAAAATGATATTCATGATTTGTGTGACGAATCGGAGTTGATTATTATTGCTGTCAAAAATCCAGAATTACCGAAAATGATTTATGAAAATCCCAAGATCTGTTTTTTGGATTTGGTGCGTTTGAAAGACGAGTCGGTTCTTTCCCTGAAAAATTACGAAGGTCTTTGCTGGTAAATAAAATAATGGAAAAGGAACTTCAGGGAAAAAAAATTACCATTGTTGTCGAGAATCTTCCTGTTCCTTTTGACCGTCGTGTTTGGCAGGAGGCAAACGCCTTGCATGATGCAGGCGCAGAGGTTTGTATAATTTGTCCCAAAACGAAGACTTTTCCGGAATCGGAAGAAACGCTTAACGGAATTCAAATTTATAGACATCCTTTAAAAGAAGCGAAACGCTTTGTAGAATATCTTTTTGAATATGGCTCAGCCTTGTTTCATGAGTTTCGCTTGTTGGTGAAAATTTTTCGTAAGCATGGCGTTCAGGATGTTGTTCATATTTGTAATCCCCCTGATCTACTTTTCATTCCTACGTTACCGTTTCTTGCTTTTACAAAATGCAAACTTTTATTTGATCACCACGATATAAACCCGGAATTATGGCTTGCAAAATTTGGCAAGAAAAACTGGGGATATCGTTTGATGCTTTTTTTTGAACGTTTGACATATTTCTTCGCTTCGCATTCCATTGCGACAAACGAATCGTATAAAGAAATCGCTATTCGTCGCGGAAAAATGAAGCCGGAAAACGTGACGATTGTTCGTAGCGGTCCGGATATTTCAAAATTGGCGGTCGGTCCCGCTAAACCTGCCGTAAAGCGTGGCTTTAAATATCTGGTTGGCTATGTGGGCGTAATGGGAAAGCAGGAAGGCGTTGAATTGCTGCTGGATTCTGTGGATTACATGGTGAACAAGCTGAACCGGAAGGATGTTCGCTTTTGCGTCATGGGTGGCGGCCCTTCTTTAGAAGAACTGCGGGCGTTAAACCGTTCAAAAGGGCTTGAAGAGTTTGTGGAATTTCCGGGACGCGTGTCGAATGAATATTTGGCAGATGTCTTGAATACGGCAGATGTTTGCGTCAATCCCGATGTTCCTTCCGAAATGAACGATAAATCGACGATGAATAAAATCATGGAATACATGGCGTTCGGCAAGCCGATTGTCCAATACGATTTAAAGGAAGGTCGTTTTTCTGCCCAGGAAGCTTCGCTTTATGCCAAGAATACGAGCGTAGAAGATTTCGGGGATAAGATTATTTGGCTTTTGGAACATCCGGCTGATGCGGCGAAAATGGGAGCTTTTGGACGTAAACGCGTTGAAACCGAGCTTTCGTGGGATTTTGAAAAGCCGAAGCTTGTCGGTGCCTATAAGAAGTTGTTGAAATTGGGTTAGCTCGCGGAATTTTTCTAATTTTGTGAACATGTCTATTACGTGGTACATAAAACGGGCCAGGACGTTTTCGCTTGCTGAAATTTTTTATAGGGTTCGTCAACGCATTCAAACGCATCTGTTGGATAAATGGACCATCAGATGGAAATCAAAGAATTTTGAATCGAATACTTGCCTAAACTCCCGAATTATTGAAGACCCTTTGATGCATTTTGAATATCCGATTTTCGAAAAAACAGTGGATATTTTTAAACCGATAAATTGGCATCTGGATTTGGAATCAAAGAAATCATTTCCGGAGCGTTTTGCGCATTCCATCGATATCCGGTCCGATGAATTTGGCAGTGCCAAGAATGTTTGGGAAGTCAATCGTCAATTGTTCCTAGTTCATTTGGCAACTTTGTACGAAAAAACTTTTGATGAAAAATATTCGGATTTGATATTCTATCATCTCGCCAGTTGGAAAAAGAATAATCCGTATTTGTTGGGTGTAAATTGGTATAGCAATATCGAAATTAACATTCGACTGATAAATTGGGCGTATTGTTGGAAGATTCTAAATGTAGATGAACTTTGCAAAACCTCGCAGAAGGTAACTGACTTTGTCCATACTATTTGGATGCCGATGATTAAAGAACATGTCGAGTATTCGTTTCGTCATCCTTCTTTCTATTCTTCGGCAAATAATCACCTCATCGCTGAGTATGCGGGGCTGTTTGTTGCCTGCTGTTTATGGCCGGAATTACCGAATGCCGATAAGTATCGGGCTTATGCCCAGGCTGGACTTGAAACCGAAATCATTAAGCAGAATTCAGCGGATGGCATCAATCGGGAAGAAGCTGCCGAATACATCCAGTT
>CAVKXR010000130.1:0-6729 GCA_963660275.1 Oscillospiraceae bacterium | reverse complement strand
AAAAAGGTTGGTGAATTTTTAAATGCGTCCAGGAAAAATTCCGATGAAACGGCTTATCCCGATGCGATTCGGTTTATGCAGTCCCTTGGCTCCAAAAGCGTTTTCCAACATTCGTATTCGTCTTTGGCGGGAAAGCTGAGGGAAGGTGAAGACGCCGTGACCACGGAAAACGGGAAGTTGCTGAACAGGCAAGCATCGGATGAAGCGGAATCAAGAGGCGCGGTCAAAACGGTTATCGTCGATCCAAATCCCGTTCGGATTCTTTCCGATGATTCTCGGACGGTTCTGGAAAATGCTCTCTCCGGTATCGAGAATTTTCCCCGTGGCAGCAAGCTCGGCAATGCGCTGCACCAAACTTTTGAATTGATGGATTTTGAAAAAATCGGCGAAATGGAAAATGCCGAAGCTGCGGTGCATGATGCAAATTTTAGAAAGCTGATCGGGGAACAGTTTAAGTCGCAGGCTTTTGCGATCGAAACGCATTCGGACTGGGTCGATCAATCGGCGCATTTTGTATGGAATACGATGAATGCGAAGCTTCCGGAAATTTGCGGGGGCGCTTGTACGGGCAAGTTTTTTTCCCTGAAGGAATTGTCTGCGGAAAATCGTCGCGCCGAAATGGAATTCCAGATGAATGCGCTGGGATTTGGCGAAAACGTTTTGCAAAATTTCTGCAAAGGTTTTATAGATTTGCTTTTTGTCCGCGGAGAATACTATTCGATTCTCGACTGGAAATCGGATGTGCTGGAAAACTACGGCGTCGGTGACGGAATCGTGGATGGTACGAGGAAAAAAGTCGATGAAGAATACGCCGTGCAACGCGTGCTGTATTCTTATTCTCTTGTCCAATGGCTTAAATCGTTTGGGAACTTCGGCGCAGACGAAGAAGAAATTTTCCGGAAACATTTCGGCGGAGTCTATTATGTATTTTTCCGCGGATGCCGCGCGGGGGAATCGAGCGGGCTTTACGCGCAGACCTGGAAAAACTATGCGGAGCTTTCGGCTGCCTTTGAAAACGTTAAATCGCTGATGACAAAAGCAAGATAGGGAGATTTTGGATGGCAATGATTACAGAAACTCTAGAGGAATTTTTCGATTCGCTGTGTGAAATGCGCGGAACGCAACCGCTCGATTTGAAACTGGTGAAGCTCCTAACGGAATTGCAGCCGAAACTTTCCTTGGATGCGCAAAAAGTCTTGCTCGTTTATTTTTCGCTGTTAAGCGATGGCAATACCTGCGTTTCGTTAAATCCTCGGGATCTGCTCGCCAAGTGGGCTTTTAAATGGAACGGTCTGAAATCGCAGAATGAATCGCATCTTGATGAAGGCGAAACAAAAAATTTTTTGGATGCGGAAGCGTTCGCTCCGATTTTTGAAAAAGGTTGCGCAGACCTGAACGCTCTGGCGATCGTTGACGAAAAGACCGCTGGCAATTCGGGAAGGAAATGTTTTGAAAACATCCCCCTCTGCGTGGAATTTCGAGAAAATGAACCTTTCCTGTTTGCGGATAAATACTGGAAGGCGAAGGAATCGATTCTTCACATATTCGGAGATACTTCGGAACGAGCTGTTTTCAAAAAGAACGCCAACGCTTTTGCGGAAACGCCAAAAGATTCTTTAGATTTTGGAAAATTTCCGTTAAAGTCCGCGCAGGAAAATGCAGTCCGTTGCGGAGAGAAAAACAACCTGATTATTACAGGCGGACCGGGGACGGGCAAGACGACGGTTGTCCAGTTTTTGCTTTGGAATCTTTTTAAGCGGGAACCCGAAAAATTAAACTGGTCGCTTTACTTTGTGGCCCCGAGCGGCAAGGCGGCAAACCGTCTGGGCGACGTAAAGAATCTGGACGATATATCCGATGCGGAAAAGAATTTCCATCCAGAGATTGTGGATAAATTCAAGAATGTCGAGGGGCAGACTTTGCATCGCTTGCTCAAGTTCAATCCATCGAAAAACGCTTTCTGCTACAATAAAAATAATCGTTTGCCGGGCCGTTCCCTCTTTGTAGTCGATGAAGCGAGCATGATCGATGTGACGCTCTTTGCCGCGTTCCTCGAAGCGTTGCCCGAGAGGACGGAAGATTACCGGCTATTCGTTTTGGGCGACAGGAACCAGTTGCCGTCTGTCGAGGCGGGGGCTGTTCTCGGCGAAGTCCTGGGAATTCGACCGGATGCGACCGTGGAACTTGCCGAGTCGAACCGTTTTCCGGACGATTCCCCGGTGGGACGTTTTGCCAAGGCGATTCAGGCGGAAACGGATGAGGCACTTGAAAATTCCCTTTTGGAATGTACGGGAAATTCAATGCGATTTTCGGAAAACGATGAACGGGGAAAAATTCCTTCTTGGGAAAAGGCTGAAATGAAATGGCCTGTGACGGAAAATTCCGTCCGCTTTGTTTCCCTTTCCGACGAAGACGCTTCGCTAAAAAAGAGGAATGCTGAAATCTTGCTGGAAAAAATTCTCGGAAAGTGGTCGGATGCCTTTTGCGCGGATTTGGTAAACTTGGCGAGTGCGGTAAATCCGACGACGGAAATTGCCGAAGGGGAAATTGGCGGGAACTCGGAATATAAGGTTCGCCAAGAGCTTTGGATGGCTGCCGAAAAGGCGCGAATTCTTTCTGCGGAGCGGCGTGGCGTCCAAGGCGTGGAAACCATCAACCGGATTATCTGTTCCAAGATCCGAAAGAAATTTTTGGCTGATGAAAATGTCTCTGCGTCCCGGTATTTTTCCGGGCAGATTCTGATGTTCACCAGGAACCAGGCGGACTTCAAACTTTTCAACGGGGATTCGGGAATCGTCGTAAAAAGCGCCGAAGGCTTGGATTATCTGATGATCCAAAGGGGGAACGAGTTTCCCTGCTACCCGCTTTCGCTGTTCCCGAGCGATTCTTTGGAAACGGCTTTTGCCATTACGATTCACAAGTCGCAAGGTTCGGGTTACAGCAATATCCTCATGTTCCTTCCGCTGCAAAGCGGGCATCCGCTCTTGAATCGGCAAATTCTCTATACGGGTGTGACCCGTGTGAAGATGGGCGCAAAAATTCCCGGCAGTCTTACACTGGTCGCTTCCAAGATGCGCCTGTTCGAAGCGCGCCGAACGCGGATTGAGCGCGATACGGGAATTTGGATGAATTGATGATTTTGCAATTCTTTTTGCAAAGGTTTTCTGGCAGGGATAAAATTTTACGAAAGATTTCCTTGCGGAAGGAATTGTAAAATATATTTTCACTTGGAAAGAAAGGATGTCTCTATGCGATTCTTAAAAATTTTCGCCCCGCTTGTTCTTGGACTTGGCATGAATGCCGTCGCGTCGGAAAATTACACCTGGGGAAATGTGCGTTTTGACGGTGGAGGATTCGTCAGCGCAGTCATTTTCCACCCGAATGCGGAAAACGTTCTTTACGCCCGGACCGATGTCGGCGGGATTTACCGGTTTGATTTTTCGAGTTCCCGCTGGATTCCGTTGATGGACTGGATTTCCGAAAACGACAAGGGACTATATGGTACGGAGGCTTTTGCGCTCGACCCGACGGACCCGAAGCGCATTTACGTGCTCGCGGGAACCGGATATTTTAGCAAAGGGCGCACGGCGATTCTTCGGAGCGAAGACTACGGGGCGACTTGGGACACGAGCTATGTGGAAATGCTCGCCCACGGAAACGGCATGGGACGGCAGACGGGCGAAAAGCTCGCTGTCGATCCGAACAAGCCGAACATTCTTTTTTGTGGAAGTCGCACCAAAGGCCTTTATAAAAGTACCGATTACGGCAAGACTTGGACTCGCGCTTACGAAATCGCCCTGTCGAACGCTGAAGGAAACGGTCTTACCAATGTAAACGGAATCAGCTTTGTCCTCTTCGATGCTTCGCAGGGAACGCTCGCCGACGGTTCGACGAAAACGCTCTACATGGGAATCTCTGCGACGAGCAAGAATCTTTTTGTTAGTCATGACGGCGGTAAAACCTGGAGCGAAATCTCCGGCGGTCCCGAAAACTTGATGCCGCACCGCGCAAAAATCGCCGACGGAAATCTCTTCCTGACCTATTCGAGTTCGGAAGGACCTCATTCCGTAAGCCGTGGCGCGGTCTATAAATATGCAATCGGAAGCGGAACTTGGACGAACATCACGCCTTACCAGGATGGAAGTACGACGGCGCGGATGGGAGACGGCAGCCAGTCGGCGAGTCATGGCTTCGGCGGAATTTCTATCGACCCGAACGATGCGAACCACATTATCGTTTCGACGCTTTGCTTTTACGCGGGCAGGCATCTCTATGCGGATGGTTCGGACGGCTGGGGAGACCGCATTTACGTAACGACTGACGGCGGTAAAACCTGGACGCATGGGCAGGATTATGAGGCTGGCGTGAATGTCGATGCAAACGGAACCGCTTGGATTCCGGGCAACGCGATTCACTGGGCGGGCTCCATCGAATTCAATCCGTTTAATTCCAAGGAAGCTTGGGTTACGAGTGGAAACGGCGTTTTTCGGACGGAAGATATTACGGCAAAAGTTCCGTTGTGGAAATTCCAGTCGGTGGGAATTGAAGAAACGGTCCCGTTAGACATTGTAAGCATTCCCGGCGGGCCGCTTGTCACGGCAATCGGAGACTATGACGGCGCTGCCTATACGGATATAAACCAAAGCACTCCGCGGCATTCTCCGCATATCGGTACGACGAACAGCCTGGGTTACGCGCCGCTTGCGAATGCTTTTGTCCGCACCGGGCATGTGACGGATTATTCATCGGGAACGGGCATCAGTTCGGATGTGATGTATCGCTCGGACGACGGCGCTTTGACTTGGACAAAGCTCGAAACGACCCTCAAAGGTTCGCAGGGGACGCTTGCCATGTCTGCGGACGGCAAGGTGATTCTGCATCGGCCCGATAACAGCAGCAATGTTTTCCGTTCAACGGACAACGGCAAAACGTGGACAGCGGTTGAAGGTCTCGATGGGCAGAGCCAATATGCGCGTATCACTCCCGATCCGGTAAATCCCGAAAAGTTTTACCTGGTAGATGCCCAGGGATATTTGAAGCTTTCCACCGATGGCGGGGCGACTTTTGCGAATGCGGGAACCCGTTTACAAAACGACGCTTCGGGCGAGTATTACAACGGGGGAGGCTTGATTCGCACGGTGCCCGGCAGGGAAGGTCATCTCTGGGTTCCGTTGGACCAGTCGCAGGTATGGCTTGCCAAAGGCTATTCGGAAAACGGTCTCGCCTATACGGAAGACGGTGGCGCTACGTGGAACCGGGTCGCTGGCGTTTCGACGGCGATTGCCGTGGGAGTGGGCAAGGCGAAGGAAGGCTCCGACTACGAGACGATTTTCATCTGGGGAATCGCAGGAGGCGCGGACAATCCGCTGGGGATTTACCGCTCGACGGACAAGGGCAAAACCTGGATTCGCGTAAATGATGACACTCACCAGTATGGCGGTCCGGGCAACGGCAACTTTGTTCAGGGCGATATGAACCATTTCGGGGTGGTCTATATGAGCACAATCGGAAGGGGACTTGTTGTCGGCGGGCCGAAAGGTTCCGTTGTGCCGATTCCATCGGTTTTCCCGATTAAAAATTCGGAGGTTTCGATGCAGCTGGAGGCAAAAAATCTTTACGTAAGCGCACCTGCAAAAAGCACGCTTCTTCTGTTTAATGCGAACGGGGAACTTTGTTTGCGGCAAAAAGTCGGGATGAACGCGAATGTCTCGCTGGAAAAACTTGCGTCTGGAAAATGGCTCGCCAAGGTCGTTTCGGCAAGCGGAAAAACGCTTTCCGCCCAGATGTTTTCGCTTCGATAATTTTTAAAAGGATGACAAAAAAGCCCGCTAGACGGGCTTTTCTTTCGTATAAATTAATTTCTAACTCTATCCGCCGACGAAATCGCTGATGCGGTCGAGAGATTCCTGGGAAAGGATGTGTTCCATCTTGCAGGCGTCTTCGTTGGCGATTTTTTCGGTGACGCCCAATTTCAAAAGGAGTTTTCGGAGCAGAAAATGCCTGGCGAGAACCTTTGCCGCAGCCTGTTTCCCGGCGGGGGAAAGCGAAATGCCGGTATAAGGTTCCTGATTGACCAGCCCGAGCTTTTTCAGTTCGTTCATCGCCTTGTTGACGGATGGCATCTTGACAGAAAGCCTTTCCGCGATATCCTTGACGTGGGCGACATCCTTGTTTTCCAAGCAGAGAATGTGGACCATTTCAAGGTAATCTTCGAGGCTTTGGGAGAGTTTTTGTGTTTCGGGCATTCGCGTCCTATCCTTTTGTTAGCTTTGTCTAATTATAACAATTGATGATTGAAAATGCAAGATGTGGGGGCTTCGAATGTGGTTGTTTAGGGATTGGTCCGTGGACGTCTAAGTTTTTCGTGACGAGTTTAGCGGAACACGGGACGCGAGGACGGTGTATTCCCCGGTTTTCCTATGTCATTCCCGTGCCCGTTACAATGTCATTCTCTTGCATGTCCGCCGCGGCGGACGCAGACACGGGAATCTCTTTTCATTACAATGTCATTCCCGTGCTCCGACACGGGAATCCCTATTTATACAGGAGATTGCCGGGTCGAGCCCGATAATGACAGGTTAGCGAGCTTGCCGAGCTAAGCGAACAGTTTCCTCCGCTCAAACGCCCCTCATCCCGTTTAGCATGTCCCACTTTCCGCATTTTGCTTCCCATCAAACGACTGTTTTCTGACTCCTGATTTCTATCAACTAATCCTATTCTCTTCTCCCC
>CAVKXR010000129.1:0-6746 GCA_963660275.1 Oscillospiraceae bacterium | reverse complement strand
GCTAGGCTTCCGATGTAACAGGAACAAGCGTCGAGTTTCTGTTTATATTGAGCTTCGCTCATCCATTCGTAGCTTCCCATACACTGATTCATCAAGAGAAATTCCGTTTCTCTGCTGAAACGTTTATTTAGACAATTGAAGCCTAGTGCGTAAGAGAGGTTTGCCGCAATAAATGCGAAGAGAAGGATATTCTGTGTTTTCATGGTTTTCCTTTTTAGAAGATTTGTGCTTTATAAAATTTTCCCTAGTTTGTCACGAACAGTATCGTCATCACCGTTGCTGCAATGGTTGCGAATATGGCCACAATGACAGGCGTTTTTGACGGTTCAATCGTTTGCTTTTTCTCCTTGTCCTTGTCGGCGATAAAGATTGCCGAATCACCGATGTCTTTCCATTCGGCAGCTTCTTCGACGGAGAGGGATTCGTAGCTCACGGCAAGGCCCGAGTATTTGCAATAGACAGAGTTTGTCGTGTTGTTCTTGTATTCCTCGGTCACGATGTTTATCATGTCGTCGATATTTGGGTTCTTGGAAACGGCGAAGTGCAGGAACGAAATCTTGGAACATTTGTTTTGGTCCTGCCAGATGACCGGGCCGATGATTTTTGCGCGTTCCGCTCCGTAGCTCACGATGTTCGTACGGTTTTGGTAGGTGATATCGCGTTCGCTGTAATCCGTGCGGGTCATTGCGCAGCTGGAAAGGAAAAGTAAGAAGAAAAGGCTGAGGATGGCGATGAGTTTGTTCATGTTGTTACCTGTTATGTGTTGATTTGATTCTCTAAAGAGTTTCTTTGTTTTGAAAAAGATTTGTTCTGATGAAGAGGGTTGAACCTTCGGATTGTCGCTCCGCATAGAAGAAGTGCAGATGGTGTGAGGATCCGTCCGTCCACTGGCCGTCCGCCCCGCAAGCGGCCTTGCCCTGCTGCACGGCGGCAAGAGGTTCACCATCGTGACAGCCGTGGTTGTTCATCGCTAGCTGACGGATATTCACCACGCCCGGTGTCGCTAGGTGGGTTCCGCCCAGATCGACGACAAGTACGCCATCGACGAAAATCCACATGTCGTCGTCACCTGCGAACTCGAAGATTTCTTGGTTCAGTTCGTTGGTGTTGTTCTGATTGTAGTACTTGAAGTTCGCATAGCCCATCATCGTGAAGTTGTAGTTGCGGAGATGCTGCGCTCCGAGTACGCCGTGCGTTGCGGCAATATTTGTTGCGGTTTTTACAGAGAGAGAACGTGCCCCTCCGTTCTTGTTCCATGCAGTACAAAGGGCTGCAGTATTCTGACCAAGAAAATCTTCTTGCAGATTTGCGTAGTAGTAGTTGTACGGCGGGCAGAAAATCGAGAAGCTCTGCGGCCCCCACTGGTCCGTGCCCGGAGCAGCGCCAGTCCGAATCTGTGTTGCCTGGTCGATATCATCGAGCGGGAAGTAGCCGCCATTGTTGTAGTTCTTGTCGAGTTCCTTGTACTTCGGATTGTCGGAAGCTGTCGGGATATCAAGCGTCACGTTGGAACGCTTGTTGATGCCCGGAACGTCCTCGAACCACTGGGCAAAGTTGGCATTGTCGCAAGCCTCGTTCAGCTTGTGGATGTGCGCGCCTTCCAAATAGAGCGGTTCGCCTGTTGCCGGGTCGGTATCGAACGTCAGATACTGCTGTACCATGCCGGGCGTATAATAGACGGGGTTTTCCCAGTACATGCTGCCCGAACAGGAATTCTTCTGGACGCCGGTGAACTGGGTAGCCGTATTGGAACCGAAACCGCGCTGGTGGGCAACGCCCGGAATTACGGATGTATTGCACTGACCGTAGGTGAGAATGCCCGCCGAGGTCGATTGCTGTTGCACATACAAAGGCAGAAGCGGGTTCGCGACAAGCGGAAGCCCGTCCTTTCCGATGGCGACGCCTGCCCTGGATTCCTTGTTGCCGCAGGTGTTGTGGTAGGCGGCCAGGTTGAACCAGTTGATGTCATAGCCAGGAAGCCCATAATTATAGATGCTCTGCGCATTGTTGAAGGACTCTTCCGAGAAGTTCTCGAAGTCCGGATGGTTCGGCTGGAAGTCGCGGACGATCACGTCCAGGGAAACGCTTCCATTGGAAGACGCCTTTTGGGATGAACTGGAATTTTCCAAAATAAGATAAGATGAACTCGAATGTTCTACAGCAAAAATTTCCGGCATGTCCGAAAGCGGAGAATGATCTGCGCAGGCACAAAACGCAAGGCTTCCTGCTATCCATATTTTCTGATGTGCGAACCTCATACGGACTCTCATCAATACAAGTACCAGTTCCATTCGAGGTATAAATTATCGTTTTCGTAGTCGGACTGCTCCACGGTCGTATAATTGCTCAGGTAACCGATATTGCTTCGGATGTAGCAATAGCCTGAACTGTAATTATCGTCAGAAAAAAGGTCTTCGTCGATAATGCTGGGGCAGACGTATATTTTTTCCGTATTGGCGGGAACGGCAAAGGTTGTTGATTTTGTTCCCGACCAGGAACCTTGATTGGACAGGTCGAGCATAAGTCCTGTATTTTTTGTTGTCGTGTCGCCTGTGATGTTTACAAACTTGAGCTTGAATGAAATTTCCGGATCACCGTCGGTAAGACTATTGCCGTCAAATTTCACCCGCTGCTTGTAATAGGTGAGCGTAAATTTTAGGGTCTTCGCTGTTTCCGTGTAATAGCTTGCGCTAGAACTAGAGTAGTAATAATACGAGCTGGAACTGGAATAGTTGCACCTGTATCCATAGTTGGTGCAGCACCAATAGTCGGAATGGGTAGAAGTCCCGTAGTAGCAGGCGTTCGCTTCGCTTGTCGAAGAGCTGCTTTTATAGCACTGATAGCCGTAATACTCGCAGCACCAGGAGTCCGAATGTGTGGATGTTCCGTAAAGGCAAGCGATTTCTTCGGAGGCGGAAGAACTGCTTTGTTTTTGGTCATAGGACATTTTCCATTCCTGATGGGCCACTTCATCGTCGATTTTGTCTTCGACTGCGGTGAAGGCGTTCTCGTCGCTGCAACCGATGGCGAAAATGGCGAGGACGGCAAGGAATGAAAGTTTTACAAATTTTTTGTACATAAAGAAATCTCCACTAGAAAGCGATGTCGAGTTTTATTTGCCAAGAGTCACCGGTGTCATAAGGTTCCGTTGTGTCGTCGGCGTATGTGCTGATCGAATGCAGCAGCTTTTGGAATTCCAGGGAAATGTGTCGGAAAATTTCCAGGCCGAATCCGAAGTATCCCGTAAATTCAAAATCCTTTGCCTCGTAGGGACTGGAATCCCAGCTGTCCCAGCCGTCGCCGTATCTTCCATAATATCCGTAAGAATCGGTATAGCCTTCGACATACCAGTTGTACCAGGCGTAAATCGGCTTGCGGATGTTGAAATTGTAGCTGAAGAACGGGCAAAATCCCTTCCATGTCGGGAATCCGAAGCGGAACTCCAGGGGAAATTCCGCGATTAGATTGTGGTACTGGATTCCCGCATCGAAAAAGTTTCCGCTGTAGCGACCGATGTGCAGCAGGTCGTAATCCGCATACTGATAGACAGCATTCGCTCCCATCTGGAACGAACCGTATTTATAGAAATAGGTGCGGATAAAGACGCCAAGTCCTGCCGCGATGCTCCCGTTGCGCGAAACGTCTTTTCCGGCGAGACCATTGTCGTAAATCTGCCCGACATGCAGCGAAAGCCCGAGATAAAGAACTCTCCAATGATCTTGCGCGTTGTTTGCTGTTACCGGAACGGGCTTTTCACTCTTGTCAGTTCCCTTTTTGGGCAAGATGCTGAGCGAATCGCCTAGCTTCGCCGTTGTGTCTTGCGGAACGAAAATAATCGCATTTGTATGGGATGCATCGGGTTTTCTTTCTTCTGCCACACGAATATCGATAAGGAAAAAGTCTTCCTTGCGGAGCGTGACAAAAAACGAGGAGACCTGCGTTGTCGTGGAATAGGAATAGATGGAATCTGCCGTCGCTTTTAACTGTTCGTTGCGCTTGATAAAGTTCTCGAGTTTTTGAACGCTGTCCGCCTTGGCTTTCTCGGCGAGGCGAAGTTCCTGCTCGGCAAATGCGGTGCAGCCGCAAAGGTTCTCGATTCGGATGCAGTTGCTGTCGGTGGCTTTTTCGGCAGGGCAGAAAGAGCAGAAGTTTTTGCATTCATCGCTCAACGCCAAGAGAGGTTCTGAACTTGTCGAATCCTTGATGCCTGAAGAATCCGTTGGATTGGTTTTATAGAATTTCAGCCTCTTTTTTGAAACGGGAATTTTTGCTTTCTGAAAACGGCTTAGCGTATCGCCTGAAAACGCAATCTGAAAGGCGCAAAATTCCGTGTTGCAGCTGTCCTCGAGATTTTGGACAAGCTTTGCCGTCGCCTGCGATTGGAACTGTTGCTTCAAAATGCTAACCTGTTCCATGCTATCGAGCAGGGCGTTGCAATGGCAGAGCGAGTCGATTCGGCTGCAAGTGGAATCCGCAGGGTTTTCCGCGCAAGGCTTGCAGAGTGAAGCGCACATCTCGTTTGCAAAAAGCGATGCGGCAAAAAGAAAAATTCCGAAAAAGGTGAATTTCATAGAAACCTTGGGTTAGTTATTCAACAAGACAAGGGCGGAAAGTGCCGCCGTAACACCGATGACAGCGACGAGAAGCCAGTTTGTCGTCTTCGTCTCGGCGGTGCGATTGTCCTGCACCTTGTTGTATTTTTCCATCCGTTCGATGCCGATGAGCTTGTTGTCCTTGATGAGCATTGCAAGGAATTCGTTGCGTGCGCCCCAGGCTCCGTTTACCCGGTCATTGTTGCTCGGCTTGTATTCAACCCCGTTCTTTACGGTGGCGAACAGCGCCGGGTGGTAATTGTAGATAAAGTAAATCGTGTCGCCGCTGTATTCGGTGACAACGGGATTTCCCATGACGGGAAACCATTCGTTCAAATTCGGATGCTGCAATGCGTATTGCAGGTCGCTGTCATCGATCCAGTTTTCCTTGAGCTGGTATCTCGACGTGGCACAGCCCGTGATAAGGAAAAAAGCGAAAAGGATAAGGGTGAGCTTTTTCATCAAATGTTCTCCTTAGGGAATGTCGTTGGGCATGATGCCGTATTTACGAACTTTTTCAAGATCGATCAGTTCGGATTCGCCGGATTCAAAGGTTCCTGCGTCGACTTCTTCGTTGTAACGGTCGGTTGCGCTGGAATTGGCGTATTTGAATGTCGAAGTTTCATATCCAATCAAAGTTGTCTCTACAAAATCCAGCGTATCGGAATCTTCATCGACGCGCCACCCGACAAAGGCGTGGCCGGGAACGCTGACGATAAAGGTTTGCATTCCGAGGGCTTCCAGGATGGAGGCGAAAAGAGCCGTTGTCTCAATGCACAGCCCGTCCCTTGAACGCAAGACTTCTATCGGGTAGTTGATTTTTTGCCCGCGGCTTCCCGCTCCGTTATTTTGTACGTAATTAATGTGGCGACTTTGCAGGATTTCGAAAACGGCTTGGACAACCCGCTTGGAACTCGCTGCGATATCCTTGTCTCCCGTGTATTTCTGATAGATTTTTACCGTTCCGTCGGGGAGTTTCTCGGATAGATCGTCCAAGATGTTCTGCAGGGAATCCATTCCGGGCGTAACCCAGACCGCCCACCACCAGTTTCTGTTTTCAACTCCTTGGTATTCCGCTCCGTTAATTTGTACGGGATGAATCGTTGTCGGTTCGGATGATGCGTAGAATAAAACTTCATGATCGTTTTCGAGAGCGTAAGCTCGTACCTGGAATTGCGCCTGGGCGGGAGCCTTGAGATCGAGATATTTTTCCGGCTTGAAGCGTATTTGCGGAGCGAAAGTTTCGGAAGAATTTTGACTTACGACATCTGTCACGCTTCCCGTATCGCTGAAGTTATCGACCCAGGCCTTGACGAGAATCTTTTTTTCTGAACAGGATGCTGTCGAGTAATAGGAGCATGTGTTGCGAACCCGGATGGAGATGGGAACTGGATAAGATGTTCCGGAATTTCCTGTAAAATTCTTGTACATCAAGGGATATTGGTTGGCGAATGCCGTGTAGATATTCTCTTTTACGGTATAGGAAGAGGCTTCCAGATTCTTGATGACGCTTTGGGAATAGATGTCGTAATAGACGCTGTCGTAGAGCTTGTTGTAGAGCGAATCGTAATCGGCGCATTTTAGGCTGTCGATAAGAGCTTCTCTCGTCGAATCCATCCAGCTAGATGAAAAGGCGTTGTTGAAAAGGGCGTTATAGACCGTATCGATATACGGCTTGGCGTAGAGGGAATCCCATAGCGTTCCCGTGATTTCGTTTCGGATAACGTTTGCCAGGGAATCGACATTGACGTTTGCGTCTTTTCCGTTCGCCCCGTTCTCTCCGCTGCAGGCAAGATTCAACACGGAGAAAATCCCGATTAGCATCCATTTTTTCATCATAAAGGCTCCTTTTTCGCGAAAATGGTTCGCAGCGGTTTGGGGAGCCTGGGACTGTGCCTTTTGGGTGCAAAAAAGGCGTGGGTTCCGTTTCTCGTTTGCTTGCAGACTGAGGTTCGGCAAAACCTATACGCACAAACAGACGACAACGACCCACGCCCCGAACGGGACGTGAGCGTTTGCTGGCTTATTCTCTGCGTGGTTATTTTGCCGATTCCAGTCTTGAGAATAAGGCGCAAAAGCTCTTGAAAATCCGGTTGCGATTCTCGCTATGTGGTATAAAAATAAGAGAAAACGATATTGTTGTCAATACCGTGC
>CAVKXR010000128.1:0-6790 GCA_963660275.1 Oscillospiraceae bacterium | reverse complement strand
TGTCGCCGATGGTACCTGGCCTCCGGGCCCGGGAGAGTAGGTCGCCGCCGGATCCACGGGCCCCCGTCCCACATGGGACGGGGGCCCTCCTCTTTTTAAACGCCCCCCCGGCCGGCGTGCCTCCGGTAACATAAAACCGGGCGCTTTCGTGTGCGGAGATATCCGTTTCTTCGTTTCCTTTTTTTCCTTGCTGATTGCTGAGGCGGTCTTTGTCACTCCGCGAAAGCTGATGGATTTGAAAAATAGCCGGTAAAGTCCCTGAAATGATGTTTCGGGGATGCCTTGTTTTTGGATAGATTGAAATGCTATTTTTGAAAGATGGAAATTAAAAGATATATCTGCAATCCACTCCGGGAAAATACTTATCTCGTTTGCGACGAACCTACAAGGCAAGCGGTTCTTATCGATCCGGGATTTTATACGGAAACCGAATTCTTTAGACTGTCTTCTTTTGTTCGGGAAAATGGTTATTCAGTTTCACGCATTTTGAACACGCATTTGCATTTGGATCACTGCATTGGAAACGGTTTTGCCCAAAAAGCTTTTGGAATTGAGGCGGAATGTGGGCTGGGTGATTTATCCTTGGCGGAATATGTCGAAGATCAGGCTCGGATGTTCGGACTTGAAATTCCCTGCAAGATTCCTGTTCCCAAAAATTTTTTGAAAGAAAACGATGAAGTTCATGCCGGAAATATTCACTTGAAAGTCCTTGAAGTTCCTGGGCATTCTCCGGGGAGCCTTGCTTTCTATTCGCCGGAAGGATTTGTCTTTTCTGGCGATGTCGTCTTTGCTGGCGGCGGTTACGGACGAACCGATTTGCCGGGCGGTGAAGAAAAAATCTTGATGGATTCTATTCATTGCAAATTGTTTCGATTGCCTGGAGATACCCGAATTTTTTGTGGACATGGTCCTGATACGACTGTCGCAAGGGAAGTTGCCGTTTGGAAATCCCGGATATAAGATGCATTCGGGGAAGTGTTAAGAAAAATTTTGTTTGAAAACGATAGAGTTTTTCTATTTTAAAACCCGAGTGTTTGTTTCATAAAGGAGCGTCTATGGGCTTTCGCCTTGCGCTGTTGTTTCTGTTTGCCGTAAATGCAAATGCGGCGTTGACGTTGCATATCCAAAATCCTTTTCGGAATGATTCTGGAAAATCAGAATATATGCTGCATATTTTGGGAGGAACTACCGAGTATAATCCCGGATACGGAGAAACTTCTAGGACCTTGATGAAAGCCGAAGGAAACGGTTGGTTTTCTTATACATGGGACAAGTTGATTTCCGATTTTGCGGATTGGAATAACTTTACGGTCAATGCTTGCCCTAATACCTCGGATAACAATTACAACACGAGTAATTGCGCTGCCTGGAAGGATTCTGCTGGAAATGCTTTGGAATTTAAAATGCTCATGCTTTTTGGGACGGACTCTGAAATTTGGCTTTATACGGATGAGAATGGTTCTTATGAAAAAAGTTTTGTTCCTCCCGGTTCCAAGCTCGTCTGGTTCAAAAGCCCGTGGGGAAACAAGGCACTTCCCCGGATGATTTTCGGGGCGGATTCCATCTTGATGCGTTTTGCCTATGACGATTCGGCTTCGTGCGGCTGGTTCTACGGGGCGATTCCCCCGAGTGTCTTGTCGGCGAATCCGTTGAAAACCGCCTACTTTGAACGATTCCACGCTTCTTACCTGACATTCCCGAAAGACGGAGAAGTGGATCTGTCGGCGGCTTTGAAATCTGCCGATACGATTTTCGTCGATGGCTTGACAGGAAAGGTAGATTCGAAGATGGGAAGTCGCGGCGCATGCTTCGATTCGACAAGAACTTTGCATGTTTACAGCCCATGGCGAACAAATTCAACCTACAAGGACAGCCTTCTCTATATGGAAGTGGGGGCCAATATATTGAACAATGCGAATGCAATGGATTCTTCGGGAGAATTTCGTCATTGGTTCCGGTATGATTTTTCGGCGGAGACCGCACGCAACCAGACTTGGAGTTCGGAAAATGCGAAAGTCCAGTTTTTCCGTCGGCAGAACGAATGGCCGCAGGTGAAGTTTTTTGAAGATGCCGAGCGTCCGCTGATTTCGGAGTTTTTCCCGCAGGGAGTTTATGAAGCTTGGGTCTTTACCAAGAATGGGCGGATAGAAATTTCCTTCGCCCCGATTGAACAGAAGGTTATCCGGCTGATGTCTCCGTGGGACAATATGGCTCCGGCGTTGCTTGTCGAAAACGATACGATTGGGATGGGACCTTTTTCTGCGGATACGTGCGGCTGGTACGAAGCTGCCTATTACCGCCATGTGCAAAGTTTTGAAGTCCTTTTCCGGCAGCGTTTCGGCTTTGAACTGTATTCGTCGGAAGGATTGAAGGCTGGCGGTCCGATTTCCCTGGATTCCGTCTTTGCGTTCGGAGACACCGCCTGGGTGACGCCTTACCCGACGTTGATGAGCGCTCCGCGGATTTCTTCGCAATTTCCCGGTCGTCTCGGCGTCTGCCCGAGCCTGAAAATTTCGGCGATGCTTGTCGATTGGGCGGGTGAAGATTTTCCGGACTCTATCGACGTGGATTTTGGCGGAATCTATGACGGAAATAATTTTACGGAAGTGACTTACTTGGATTCGGCGGGAAATCTCCAGACCAACAGGAAATGCCAGGGACATGTGAAAGGGATGGTCCAGGATACGCTTGTGAACGGGAATCCGGCTCGCGTCGATTCGCTTTCCTTTCCGTGGGGACAGTGTGCCGCGGCGCATGAAATCGAAAAGTGGTTTGTCCCGGTGGAAGTGGCGACGGATAAGGCGGGAAAAGTCTATACCAATGCGACGTGCCGCGATATCGATTTGTCGCTCGATGCGGAGGGCTTTTGGCTGGCGGATATTTCGGAGTCGCATCCTGACGGCGGATTTTTCCCGCTGGACGATTTTGAATACCTCGATTCGGCAAAGACGGTTAAGAATCCGAAGTTCGACTGGAGCGAAAGGCTGAGTACGAATAACGGCAAACATCACAATTACAGCTTCGCCATGAAAATTTCGGCGCAGTTCCAGTATGTGAAGGGGCAGTATTTTGAATTCCGCGGCGACGATGATGTCTGGGTGTTTATCAATAATCGGTTGGTCGTCGATATCGGCGGTTGCCATTCTCCGGTGGAAGGCGCGGTCGATCTGGATTCGCTCGGGCTTGTCGAAGGCGAAACCTATCCGTTCCGCATCTTCTTTTCGGAGCGGAACGCGACCGGTTCGAACTTCAAGATGCGCACGTCCATCAATCTGGAAACGGAAAAGACATACTATCCGGTTGAAATTCCGATGAAGGACGGGACTATCTCCTATGAGATTTGGCAGATGATTGCCGACAAGTCGCTCAGCTGCGATGTTTCGAGCGTGACAAAGATTGACACGGTTCCGGCGGCTTCGATGTTCCTCTTGAAAGGCGGGAACTTGCCGTTTGAAGGCGTGACTTTGGGACCGGGCATTAATTATGGCGGAATCAACGTGAACGAGACGATGTCGGGATTTACGATTGACACGAGCGCGATTGTCCGGTCAAGAACACTCGCTCCCGGCTCTTATGTGCTGTATTTCTACTTGGCGTCCGATTTGTCGCAATCGTCGAAGGTTTCCTTTACGGTGCCGGAATATCCGCTGCCGAACCTTGTGTTTGCGGATTCCCTGTGGAACGAAATCAACCCGGATACGGTGAACCTCGGAAGCTGGGCGTTTGTGCCTTATCCTGTCTATGTGATGGCTTACTACATGGGCGCTCCCTGCGATTCGGGCTGCGACGGTGCGCTTGAATTCTTGACTTCGGACTCGCTCGCGTTTTCCGACGAGAACGGGAATCTGATCGATTCGATTCTTCCAGTGAACGGTCGCGCGAAGTTTTTTGCGATGGGGACGGCGACGGTCAAGGACGGTTCGTTCGGCGTCTTCGGAAAGACCTTTGCGGATACCGCCTACTGGAAGTTCATCAATCTGGAAAAGCCGCCCGTGCCGATTCCTTCGGGCGGGGAAATTTTCGACCTCGATGGCGACGGTGTCGCTGACAGCCTCATGCTAGCCTACGGGGAGAAAATCGTCGATGACAACGTTCCCGATTCTGTAGCGTGGGCTTTTGGCGATACGGTTCCGTATAAATTAATCCGCAAGGACGTGAAAAAATATAGGACGCTCGATTCCCTGATCGTGCTCAAAAAGGATTCGCTCGTGCCTTTCCTGTTTACGGGAAACACCGAAAAGAAAGCCTATCTGGGCAGCTATTCGTCGTGGTTCAACAAGGCTCTGACGGATTCCGTGACCGGGGAGACGGATACGGTTCTCTTCCATGTGACGGGAAAGATTCGTGATAAAGTCGGGCCGGTCTTGACCGCTGCAATTGTCAAGCCCGAAAACGAGAACATTTACCGGCTGTCGCTTGTGTTCAGCGAAGCGATCGATACGAACAGTTTCGCGATGGACTCCGTTTTCGAATTCCGTGCGTGGCGCGACGGTTCGGAATTTTCCCGGGGAATTTTCCCGGTGTCCGTGAAGAAGGAAACGGCTCGGTATGAAGTGCTGTATTCGAACAAGAACGGCGTCTTGCCTTCGGTGGGCGACAGCGTGCGAATCGCTCCGGGGCTTTTGCGCGATCTGTCGGGGAACTTTGCGGGCAAGAATAATCGTTGGGTTCGCATTGTCGGGGAACAGGTGATTCGCATCGAGTCGGCGACGCTTTTTGACCAGAGTGCGGAACGGGCAGAGGCTTTTAAGGATTCCTCGACGCTGATTCCTTACCGGATTCCCGCGGGGCAGCCATATGACAAGGCGGAAAAGTCGCTCGGACTTCCCGGATTCCTGATTCGCTACGATTTGAGCGAGCTTGTTGTTTCGAGCGGTGCGGAGAAGGAAAAAGTTTACCTGAGCTACGAAGCGGACTTCTTTACGAACTTGGGCGCGTTTGTCAGTTCGAAAAAAGGTACGGTCCGCTGCTCCGACGATATCTTTGGCGGTGACTGCTCCACAAATTCGGGAAACATTTTCCTGGGTTGGAATATGCGTGCAAAGTCCGGTCGCTTGGTCGGTTCCGGGGCGTATGTCGCTCTGCTCAAGATTAAAATCGGCGTCCTCGGCGGAGAATCTCAGAAAAAGGATGTCTCGCGGAGCTGGGGCATTCGCCGGGTGAAGGAATAGGGAAAATTTTATCAAAAGGCATTGACTGGTCGGATGAATTTTGATAAATTGTTGAAAGAGACAGGGCGGTAGGTCGCCGCCTGAGAAAAAAAGAAAGACCGAATGGATGAAACAGGGCGGTAGGTCGCCGCCTAAGAAAAAAAGAAAGACCGGATTGAGGTGCCGTTTATTTTATATAAATAAACGGCATTTTTCTTTGGAGAATTTGGATGGAACTGGTTACTTTGTCTTCGGCTTTTTACGGCAAGCATCTTGGGCATTCCGAAATTTTGGAAAATAAAAATGGGCGACCTTATGTCGTACTTCTCGTGAAAACGAAGAAGCGAACGTTTGCCATTCCTTTTAGAACAAACGGAAGGCGTGGAAAAAACTCTCCGAGTAAACCGAAAACCTGTTATTATTTTTCGTTATCGGGACGAAGTTTTTTGAGTTCAACGGGGAGAGTTCCCGTATTGGATTTTATAAAAGCGGTTGTTGTCGAACCGGAAGATTTGGGAATGCACGCTTGCATTGACAAGAAAGAGTTTCGGGAGTTAAGTTCGAATTTTAAACAAATTCGCCATTCGTTCGAAGCTTATCTGGATTATTATATCGATGCGATTCGCAACGGGAAAAATCTAGATGCATATGAAATCAAATACTCTTCTTTGCAGTATTTTAATGATTTGCTGTTGGAAATAAAATAGCGCCTTTACAGCGGGTATTTTTCCTTTGCCGCTTCCAGCTGGTTGGATGCCTCTTCCCATTTGGCGAAAAGTTCTTCGGCTTTGGACTTGGCGGCGGAAAGTTCGGTGGCGAGCTTGGCAATCAAGGCTCCGTCCGATTTTTCGGATGCAGCAAGGAGTTCCGCTTCCTTTTTTCCGGCGAGTTCTTCAGAACTCTGGATTTCCTTTTCGAGCCGCTGGATTTCCTTTTCGAGCGGTCGAACGATTTTGGCGCGTTCCTCGATGTAGGCGGCTCTAGCGCGACGGTCGTCCCTGTTCTTGGAAACGGTCGGGGCCGAGGCTTGGGCCTTTGCTTCGGCGGAGACAGATTTTGTCATGCCGTCTTTTTCTTCTGCCCAGCCGATTTTTCCCAGAAATTCCCGGTAGGTGCCTTCAAAGGCGAAGCATTTTCCCCCGTCAAAGACGATTAACTTGTTTGCAAAAACTTGAAGGAGTTCTTCATCGTGTGAAACGACGATGGCCGTTCCGCCGTAATCTTCGAGTGCGTCGATCAGGCTTTCGATGCTTTCCATGTCGAGATGGTTGGTCGGTTCGTCGAGCAGGAGCAGGTTGCACGGCGTCGCGAGAATTTTTCCGAGCAGGACCCGGCTGCGTTCCCCGCCCGAAAGGATGCGAATTCTCTTTTGCGAAGCGTCTCCGCTGAACATCATCAGCCCGGCGAGACTTCTTGCCCTGCCGCGTTCTGCGCTCTGGACTGCCGACTGGATTTCCTCTTCGACCGTGTTTTCCAGGTTTAGGCGGTTGATGTTTGTCTGCCCGAAGTAATTCATGAGAATGTTCGGGTTGAGCGAAATGCTCCCGGAAACTGGGGTGAGTTCGTTTGCGATGAGGTTCAGGAGAGTCGTCTTTCCGCGTCCGTTTGGCCCGATGATCGCGACGCGGTCGCCCTTGAAA
>CAVKXR010000127.1:0-6794 GCA_963660275.1 Oscillospiraceae bacterium | reverse complement strand
CCCTCCTCCTCGGCGACGTAGTTTTCGAAGCGCGTGTACTGCGGAACCCATGTCAGGTCGATATCCGCCGTCGAACCGTTACGGTGCTTCGCCACCAAAAGCTGCGCCTTGTTTTTGTCCGCTTCATCGTGGCTGCGGTAGAACGGACGCTCGATGAACCACACCATATCCGCATCCTGTTCGATGGAACCGGATTCGCGAAGGTCCGAAAGCTGCGGGCGGGTCTTCCCTCCGCGGGCGGAATCGGCGCGGTCTTCCGTCTTACGCGAAAGCTGTGCGAGAGCGATGACTGGAATTTTCAAATCCTTCGCCAGAATTTTCAGGCCGCGGGAAATAGCACCGACAGCGACTGCGCGGTTCTCCTCGCGACCCGTCTTCATCAGCTGAAGGTAATCGACGATTACAAGATCGAGACCCGCTTTCCGCTTGAGGCTCCGGCACTTCGAAAGAAGTTCCATAATGCCTAAGTCCAAATTGTCATCGACATAGAGCGTATTCGTCTGCATGATGCGGCTAGCGACGCCTGGAAGCTTCGAGTATTCATCCCGATTCAGCCGGTTCGCTCGGAATTTGGAAAGTTCAATCCCCGCCATCGAACATAAAATACGCTGCATCAGCTGTTCCGCACCCATTTCCAGGCTGAAAAACGCAACATGCTTCCCGTAGTTGAAGCTCGAATTCGCCGCAAGGGTCAGCGCAAACGCCGACTTTCCCATGCCCGGACGCCCCGCGAGAATGATCAAATCCGAAGGTTGCAAACCGTTCGTCAGGCGGTCCAGATCCGTAAACCCGGTCGGGCAGCCCGAAAGTCCGTCCTTTCGGTTTTCAAGGGCCTTCAAGACCTCTTCCACGACGGCACTTGCCGGGCGAAGCGAATTTTTCACCTGCTTTTCGGCCAGCGCCATGATATCGCCTTCCACCTTCGAAATCACCTCGTCCGGTTCGGATGACGGGTCTTCCGCTTCGCGGATGGCGTTCGTCGCCGAGGCAATCAATTTGCGCATCGTCGATTTTTTCCGAATCAGCTCGGCAAGAACCTTCGCCTGTGCAGCGCTCCCTACGGACTCGACAAGCCGGAGAAGATAGTCCCTACCGCCCACAGCTTCCAGCCGGTTTTCCTTTTCGAGCGAAGCGGAAAGCGTGACAATGCCTATCGGGATGTTCAGCTGCGACTGTTTTTGCAAAGCCTCCCAGATAATGCGGTGGCGTTCCTGGTAGAAATCCTCGGGATCGAGAAGCGAAATGACCTCCGAAAGGGCATCCGTGTCCTGCATCACGCCGCCGAGAAAGGCAATCTCGGCCTCGACCGCCTGCGGGGTCGACCTTCCGGTTTCGTAATTTTCCTGTCCGATGGGCATCTAAAAACTCCTCTCTAGAATTTAGCCAAAAAAGCCGCTCTTCGGAATATGCGTTTTCCAGGTGATGAGCTTTAGATGCTTGTCGTTCAGCATTTCTTCGGGATCGATGAGAGCCGTAGCCGGAACCTTTGCAAATTCAAGCGGAGTTCCCCCAAAATCAAGCACCTTGGCATTTTGCGAAAGCGCCTGTTTTAAAAGCTTGTCCCCGAAAAACACAAGCGTCTGCGGACAAACCAGCGAGACTTCCTTTTCGAGCATCTTCTTGAAGAGAATCGCAACCTGGGGAAGGACCGTCCGATTCACCGGTTTCTTGCAGAAATAAGTGATGCCGATTTGATCCGCGGAAATCTTGAGACTTTCGAACATCCGCGCGACCATCTGTCCGACATCGGAATTCAAGTAGCCGCCTTGATATTTTTCGAGCGGCGCATAGACGACGAGAAGCAGCCTCGGATTTTGCAGGTTACCTTCTCCCTTTGCAAAGCTCGATTTTGCAAAGATTTTTTCGGACGCGACACGACTGTAAAAACCGTCAAGGCTTTCCGCCGATTCAAACGCCGAAGGAACAGCGGATCGCGCCGATTCGGGAATCACGATTTTTTCGCTCGGAACAAATGAGCGCTTGCCTGTCGAAGCCGAGGGAACGCTCGGAGCCGGAGAAGGATTTGCGGAGACAAATTGCGGAACGGTCCGCCGGGGAACCGCCGATTGGATAGGAGATGTCGCTTGGCGCAAGGGCTTATATGTCCACGGTTCATCCAAGATTACTTTGTCCGTACCGATATCGATTTGCTCCGCCAGATACCTGGCAAGTTCCGTAAAGTCAGGCACCGGGCACCTCCCACCGACGATTCACCCGTTCAACGACATCCCGGGCAAGTTCCGCTTTTGAATGCAGCTCCAATTCGGGAATCTGTTTTCCTTTTTCAAGAATCGCAAAAGGCACCGCATCCTTTCCAAAGCCGCCATCCGAAAGGACCGGCGTATTCAAGACGAGAAAATCCGCTCCGCTCTTTTCGAGTTTTTCCTGCCCATGACGTTTTACGTCGTCCGTTTCCAGCGCAAACCCGACGATTACCTGTCCCGATTTTTTATTCTTCACCGAGTCGCGCAAGATGTTCGGATTCGGTTCAAGCTCTAAAGTCAACTGGCTACGGCTATCCTTGATTTTCGTTTTGCTTGCTTGCTTCGGGCGATAATCCGCAACCGCTGCGCAGTGCACGAGGACATCAAAAGACGATTGGTGCGAAAGAACCGCGTCATACATCTGCCTGGCGCTTTTCACGGAGATTTCCTCTGCGCCAAAAGGCACGTCCACATCCATCGGGCCATGGACAAGCGCAACATCATAACCCGCATTCAAGAACGCTTCGGCAAGAGCCACAGCGGTCTTTCCGCTTGAACGATTCGATATGTAGCGGACCGGGTCGATAGCCTCCTCGGTGCGGCCTGCGGTAATCAAGACGGAACGGTTCAAACGTTTTTCCGACGCTTCGCAGTGGCATTTCAAAGCCTTGACAATTTCCGTCGGTTCCATAAAACGGCCCGGACCTTTTTCTCCGCAAGCCAGTTCCCCGTCCGAAGGCGCTACGACATGCGTATCGGAAAATCCCCGAAGAATTTCCAGATTGCGCTGCACGGCAAATGAACGGTACATCGCGGAATTCATCGCTGGGAAAATCCACTTTTCACACGCACTCGACATGAAGCAAAGCGAAACAGGATCGTCCGCAAGTCCGCCAGCAAACTTTCCGATTGCATCGGCAGAAGCCGGGGCGACGATATAGAGATCCGCCCAGCGAGGAAAATCGATATGCTGAAAAGGCCGCGCTTCCTGTGCACCGTCCTGGAGATAGACCGGGCATTTGGAAAGCGAGGCAAATGTGAGCGGAGCGACAAATTTTGTCGCAGCGGGAGACATCGCAACACGAACTTCCGCACCTTCCTTTTGGAGCAAACGCAAAAGTTCGCAAGCCTTGTAGGCGGCAATGCTCCCCGTCACCCCGAGAAGAATCTTCTTTCCCGACAGAATCATTTTTCACCGTCCTTCGCCCGCAGATTTCGAAGATAGGCGACCGCACCAAGTCCCGCCTTCGCTCCGTCCCCGACAGCCACGGCGACCTGCAAGACGCCGCCCAGGCAATCCCCGGCGGCAAAAAGTCCGGGAACGGTTGTCATCCTGTTTTCATCGACGATTAATTTGTTCGATTCCAAAGCGGCTCCCGCCTTTCGGGCAAGATCCGCCGCGCTCGCCGTTCCTTGCGCAACAAAGATTCCATCCACAGGGATTTCCCTGCCGCTTTCAAAACGCAGTCGTTCGACATGTCCGTCGCCTTCGACTGCCACGACTTTTTCCCATTCCACGGCAAATTCCGACGGAATTTTCACGGACGGTTCCGCGCCAAGCGTGCAAATGGAAACCTTTGCCGCAAGCGGTAAAAGTTCTTCCGCTTCGGAAAGCGCATAGGCTCCGTTTCCCAGGACCGCGACATTTTTCTTGCGATAAAAGAATCCGTCGCAAACCGCGCAGTAGCTCACGCCTTTTCCTTCAAAGGCTTCGATTCCCGGGACAGAAACTTTCGAGCGCAAGGCTCCGGCGGCAACGATTACCGACTTCGCCGTAAAATTTTCGACAGCGTCTTCGTTTGTACGAACGCGGACATGGAATTTTTCGCTGAACATCAAGTCGAGAACTTCCCCGGAAAGAAAATCCGCCCCGAGATTTTTCGCCTGTTCCTCGCCTCGCCTTTCGAGTTCCGCACCGGAAACCGGCTCCGCAAAGCCGTAGTAGTTGGCGATAAGATGCGCCTTTCCCAAAGCTCCTTCGTCTTTCGCAACGACCAATACCGAAAGATTCGCCCGGAGCGCGTAAAGAGCTGCCGAGATTCCCGCCGGGCCTTTCCCGACAACGATGACGTCAAATTCATTCCGCATCGCAAACCTCTTCCCTTTCGAGGGGCAACAACGTTCCCGCTTTCATCGCAGCGTCCAGTTGCCGGGACTTTTCGTTAGAATACCACCAATAGACAGGAATACTTTCGTCTTCGCGGCCGAATTTCGTATAGACGTTTTTAGGCGTTCCAAAACGGTTCCAATAGAGAATCCGATGAAAATCGCACTGCCACATCAGAACATAGGGGACGATTTCCGAAAGGCGCTTGTCCAGCGCACGCAAAATTTCGTTTCGCTTCGCCATGTCAAACTCCGTTTTCTGCAACTTGACGAGGCTATCGACTACAGGGTCCGCAACTCCTGCGACATTGTTCGTCCCGATGTCGTTTGCCGTTTCGCTCGACCACGAAGCTTCCGGGTCGGAAAGGCGCGAGCTTCCCCATGCGATCCAATACATGTCGAAGTCCGCATTGTCCAGGCGTTTTCTGAGCGTGCTCTGGGACATCTGCTCGATGGAAACCCGGATTCCCGCTTTCTGAAGAGTTTCCTGGTAGAATGTCAAATGGCGCAAATCCTCGCTCGCCGTGATGAAGGAAATTTCAAAAGGCTTGCCGTCCTTTTCGAGCATTCCCTTGCTTCCGGGGACATATCCCGCTTCCGAAAGGAGATTTCGCGCACGGTCCATGTCGAACGGATAATTTTCCGCCGACGGATTCAAATGGTCTTTCCAGAGATCCGGGTAATAGCTGTTCAGCAAAAAGTACTGGTCATACATATACTTTTCGTTCATCAGCTTGCGGTCCATCAGGTAGGAAAGCGCCTTGCGCACCCGAACGTCCTGGAACTTTTCACGGCGAAGGTTTATCGCCATCCCCTGGAAACCGATCGGTTCGCGGTTGTAGATGCGCTGCTTTACCGCCCAGCCTTTCTGCACGGCAGGAAAATCCGTCTGCTTCATCCAGATGGAAGACGTGTAAACCGCATAAGCGTCCAAATCCCCTTTCTTGAAAGCTTCGAGCGCTTTCGTCCGGTCCTCCATGAAGCGGTAGCGGATTTTTTCGAAATTGTATTTTCCGCGATTCCAGTTCTTGTGAAATCCCCACCAGTCCGCATTCCGGGAAAGTTCCACGTAGCGGTCCTCCCGAAAATCCGAAATCCGGTAAGGACCTTCGACAACCGGAAAATGGTAACGGATCTGGTTAAAATCCTTGCCGTTCCACGCATGCTTCGGGAAAGCCACCAGACCGGCAGCTTCCCAGAAATTCGCCCAGTGGACCGTTTTCGCCGAAACGGAAACTGTCAGGGAATCGAGAATCTTTGGACGCTCAAATCGGGAAAGCCCTACTTTGAAAATCGGTGTCAGATTTTTCGGGTCCATGATGACATCGTAATAGAACTGGACATCTTCGGCGGTAATGCGCTTGCCGTCGCTCCACTTTGCCCGCGGATCGATATGAAACGTAAACGTCAGGCTGTCAGCGGAAATTTCCCAACGGTCCGCCAGGATTCCAATCGGCCTGTCTTCCGTCGAATGGAGGGAGACCAGCGGTTCGAACATCAGGCCCATCAGCCCCGCACTAAAGCTGTTGTAATCCTCCCACATGTTGAACGATTTCGGCATCGAGGAACCCCATAGTCGAATGGTTCCGCAAGGGACCGCGTTTTCGCTCGCCACCGGATCGAATTCTCCGTCAGCGTCTTCCGGGTAGGATATTGCAGGACAGTTCACCTCCAAAGTCTTCGATGTTTTTTCGGAACTTTCCTTGCACGAACTAAAAAACAGGACACAAAATGCGGTAAGCGGTATAAGATATTTTCCGAGACGCTTCATTTCTTCGACATCTCCTTTTCCTTTTTGGCAATCGTCTTCTTCGTGATTTTCGCCGGTTTCTCGATGACCAGCGCAGGGTTCGTTTTGGCAGCTTCCTCGGCTTTCAATCGTTCCAGAGCCTTTCGCGCAGCATCCTGTTCCGCCTTCTTTTTGGACGGACCCTTTCCGCGACCGTATTCCTCCCCCTGAAATACAACCGTCATTTCGAATACCTTGCAGTGTTCCGGTCCGCTTTCCGAAACCATCTCGTAATCGGGAGGGGGGAGCGTTCGGGCCTGCATATATTCCAGCAGGGCGCTCTTGTAGTTGATAAAATTCTCTTCGGAAACAACTTCCTGGATGTTCGGGAAGATGTGCCGTTCCAGAAACTTTCGACATTGCTTGATGTCGCTGTCGAGATAGATCGCTCCGAGAATCGCTTCGAACGCATCTTCCAAAAGGCTATCCCGATTTCTTCCGCCGTTTCTCGCTTCGCCTTTTCCCACGCGAAGATATTCTCCCAAGTTCCAGCTGCGCGCGATTTTCGTCAAGGCCTGCCCCGATACGACAACGCTCTTCATCTTGGCGAGATCGCCTTCCGGCAGATGGGGATAAGTCTTATACAGATATTCCGTCACCAGCATGTTCAAGATGGAATCGCCCAAAAATTCCAGGCGTTCGTTGTTTTCCCAGTAAGGCATCTCCTTTCCCGAGAGCCAAGAGCGATGCACCAA
>CAVKXR010000126.1:0-6802 GCA_963660275.1 Oscillospiraceae bacterium | reverse complement strand
CCTCTATAGGGAGAGTACTCTTTTAAATACTTGTACTTATACTTGTACTTTTTTAAAAGGAAAGTTTTTTTTTGAAACTTCAAATAACTTAAAGTTTTACATTTCGAAGAACCAAAAGTTCTTCGCCCTGCTCTTTCAGCTTCTCTATCCCCGCTATTATAATTTTTCGGCATTCTTCCGAAGAAAGCAACTCCGGGTCTTTGAAATCCTGTAATCTATCGTTCTTAATTGCCGTCCAAGCTTCTTCCGAAAATAATTCTTCAATTCTCATTCCCAACTGGATGAGCTTGTCGATGTACTTCAAATCCATATTTCCACCTTCACGCCATTTTTTTACAGCTGCAGAAGAAACTCCGACCGCTCGAGCTAAATCGCTCTGAGACATTCCCGTTCTTGTGAAAAATGACTGGAAATCCATATTCAAAAATCCTCGTTTTGGCTTTAAACTAGCCTTTTTTGACTATCGGTAAAAAAAAAATCAAAAAATTCTAAAAAAACTCTTGACTTTTTAACTCTTGGTTTTTATATTCTTTACCATAGTTAAACAATTCTTTAACCATAGGTAAAGAATGAAAACAAAGCAAGTAGTCATCACTGAGCAAGCCGACAAGGCAGCAGAAGCTCTCGTTCGAGCAAAGCGCGAACGCGGAATTCCTGCGACAAAAGGCGGAGTCATTTCAGAGCTGATTTTAAAGGCAAAAGGTTAGCGTGCGCAACTACTGGGCTAAAGTTCTTTTTTGCGAGTTCATCCGGCACTATCGCAAGCTGGACGATGCGGCAATCGTCGCAGATGTTCGGCAGTCGATGGACGACTTGGAAGCACTATTGCCGAGCGGCAATTCTTTCGGGGCAAAAATGGTCCGTTGGTCAAACGAACGTATTGAATTCAATCGCGAAACTCGCGGAAAAAAAGGCGGCCGCCCTCGCAAGTCTGAGGCTCTGGTAAGCCAACCCAAGTCCCTGCCGGGGACCTCTTCCGGCAACGGGGAGGCGCCGAACGACGAAGGCGCCACAGCCCCGGCAGGGCAAAGTATCGAGGCCCGGCAAGGCCTCCCGGGAGCGCGGCTTGTAGGCGCTTCCGGGCAACTTTCAACCCCCGTCCCGGCCTCCGCGCACGGCAACGCCGCGGTGGGCGGCCTCCTTACGCCCTGGTACGGGCCGGAGGCGGGGGAACATTTCGACCAAGGAACAGGCCGCAGACTGCCGGCCAAGACGCGCGCGGACGCCCATGCCCGCGAGGACTGGGACGCAAGCGCCACCGTCCGCGCGCAAAGTCTAGGCGGAGACGCCGCTACCCGCGAGGGCGCGGTGGACATCCTGACCCCGCAAGGGGGGAGTTCGGAACCTGGCAACGTCTCCGCCGACATTTCAAAGCGCCCCGGTAAATCCGCCGAATCATCCATATCTCCTATGTGTCGTGAACGCAAGGGCGGTTCGGAGCGGGGGGCGGGCGGCACTGCCATAGATGCCGTCCGCCGATCCCCCGGGGCGAAGAATGCGGAACAGAGGCTCCGCTACGGCAGCGCGGGCAACGTCCTGATGACGGCCACGGAGATGGCGAGGCTCGCCGCCGAGTTCGGCGACGTGCGGACGATAACCGAGGAGCTCTCGGACTACCTGCTGCTCCACCCGAACAAGTACAGGAGCCACTACGCGGCGCTGCGCAACTGGTGCCGCCGCCGGATCCGGGACGGACTGAACCCGGACGGCACGAGGATGACCCAGGGCGACCGGCTCGCCCGCCACTTCGCCATGCGCGAGAAGGAGATACTCGATGGAAAAGACGCCAAAAAGGAATGACGCGCGCCCGACTGAGGCGCGGAGGCTCGCGGAGAACCGGCGTGTCGCCCTCTTCGCGAGGGAACTGCGGAACGCCTACGCCCAGGCGGGCCGCCCGATGTCGGACGACACGCTGGTGCAGGTGGCCTCGAGCCTCTCGGAATCGGTAAGGTGCCGGGATTCGGAAGTCGCCGCGGTCTTCGCGGAGGCGAAGGCTGCCTCGGACATCCCGACCTTGCGGCAGCTGCTCGACGCGCTCGCAAGGCTGCGGTCGCGGTCGTGCCTCACGGAGGCGCTGCCGACGGAACAGGCGGAGCGCATCATGCGCCGGGCGAAACTCTTCGGGCAGCTGCGGGACTTCTGCTACTCGCACGGGCTGACGGGGGCGTTCTTCGACGCGACCGAGAAGCGGGACGGCAGGTGGGCGGACCCCGGGCTGCTCCGCGACCTGCAGAGGCGCGCCATGGGCATGGGCTTCCGCTACGCGGAGACATAGGAAAAATTTCACACACGACAAAAAAAGGAAAACGACAATGGAACCTATAAGGATCGAGATCGCCTTCAAGGCGGAGAACGGACAACAGGGAAACGGGAACGCCGCCAAGGCGGAAAGCCGCGAGGAACGCCTGGAGCGCAGGAAGCGCCTCGCGCACCTGCTGCTCGACCGGCTCGGAAAGTCCTGCGACAACTGCGCCGAGGACATGCTGCGCGAGCTGTGCCGGGACTACGCGGACACGCACGACGCCATGAAGTCCGGGAAAACCGGGCGCGCCGAGGCGATGGACAGGAACTCCGTGAACGCATCGTGCATCTACGGCATACTGGCGCGCCTCGCCAAGGGAGGCAAGTGATGAACGCGACGGAACAGAACAGGACGCTCCGGGTGACGGACGTGCGGATACTCCGCTTCAAGGACGGCATCGAACTGGGCCGCATCCGGGCGCTCGCCGAGGTGACGCTGAACGAGCAGCTCACGCTCCGGCAGCTCCGGGTCGTGGAGGGCGAGGGCGGGCTGTACGTGTCCTACCCGAACGACCCTTACTACAAGGGCGAGGACTACCGGAGCATCTTCTTCCCGGTCACGCGGGAACTCCGGGAGCACATCGAGGAAACCGTCCTCGAGAAGTACCGGGCGGAACGCGCCAAGGGAGGCAAGTGATGGAAACGACAGCGAAGAAAACGAAGACCGGCATCATCTCGCTCAAGACGGAGAACGGCTGGGAACCCTGGGGAATCGGGACGTTCGCCGAGGCGGTGGACGCGAAGATCGAAACCGGGGCGCGGGCTTTCGCCTACTGCCCGCTCACTCCGAGGGGGGAAAGATGACGGAAGAACGGAAAGATTGCGGATACTGCCATTTCGACAGCCGCGGGCTTGACTTCTCCGACGACGACGACTGCAAGTTCCAGCTTGTCAGGTTCCCGTCCGGCCGCTACTACATCAACGCCTGGAGCGGACTGGGCGGAGAAAACTTCGACGTGGAAAGCGGATTCATCAACTACTGCCCGATGTGCGGGCGGAAGCTCGGAAAGGGGGACGCATGACGGACGCGCAGGTGGCGACAATCTTCATCCTCACGGGACTCTTCGCGCTGGGCGGGCTTGCCGCGTGGGCCGGGGCGAAGATAGCCTCGAGGCGGGAGGCGAAGCGGTTCGCGAGGGAATGCATCGAACGCGAGCGGCGGAAACGCGAGGAACTCCGGGAATGGATAAAAAAACCGCCCCGGCACAAAACCACAAACAAGGAGAAGAGACATGTCTAACGAACTGGTGAACGTCCCCCTGGACCAGGTGGAGACGATGGCGAACGCGGTCGCGCAAAGCGGCCTGTTCGGCTTCAAGAACGCGGCGCAGGCGTTCGCGCTGATGTGCGTGGCGCAGGCGGACGGCATCCCCCCCATCAAGGCGGTGCAGCAGTACCACATCATCGACGGCAAGCCCGCGCTGAAGAGCGAGGCGATGCTCGCGCGCTTCCAGGCGGCGGGCGGGAAGATCCGGTGGACGGAGCGGACGGAGCAGCGCGTGTCGCTGTGGCTGTCGCACCCGCAGGCCGGGGAGCTCGAGGTGACCTGGGACATGGAGCGCGCCAGGGCGGCGGGCCTCGCCGGGAAGAACCAGTGGAAGGCGTACCCGATGCAGATGATGTCCGCGCGCTGCATCTCGGAAGGCGTCCGGGCGCTCTGCCCGGCGTGCCTCGGCGGCTTCTACACGCCGGAGGAGGAGCGCGACAAGGCGAAAGACGAACCGCAGCCCGCGCCGGCACCGAATCCGCCCGGACAGCCGAAACCGGCCAGGGCGCCGAAGAAGTCGGAAAGGGCGGTCGAGGCGGAGGTCGTCCCGGAAGCCCCGGCGGAAAGCCCCGCCCCGGGACAGGCGCAACAGGCGCAGCCCGCCCCGAAGCCGAAGCGCACCCCGGAAGAGATGCGGGCGAACTTCCTCGCCTGGGCGAAGTCCGCGACGAAGACCAAGAACCCGCAGGCCGTCCTCGACGCCCTCGGACGGCTCGGGTACGAATCGCTCGAGCAGATCCCCGCCGACGAGAAGGCGCTCCGGGCGGCCACCAGGGAAATCAGGCTCGTGCCGGACATCCCGGCGGAAACCATGGAGATCCCGTTCTAGGGAAAGGAGAAGACGGAAATGGCGAAGACACTGGCGACGATGGACGAGAAGGCCATCATTGACAACATCGACGGCGAGCGGCTGAAGGGCGCGTTCCGGGCGTGCTGCGCGGTGGCGCGGGGCGAGCGGGACTGCGGGGCGCTGGAAGCCGACGCGGAGGCGGTCCACGATTTGCAGGAGTTCGCGGACAAACTCGCGGACCTCGGCAAGGCGATCTCCGAGGCCGTGAAAAACGCCGAGGCGAGATACTTCGACGCGAACGGCGCGGTCACCAAGGGGTTCAAGATCCGGAACACGGGCAGCGCGGTGACCGTCAAGGACGCCGAGGGGCTGCTCGCGGAGGCGGTGCTGCTCGGCTACAACGAGGGCGCGATCCGCAACCGCATGACGGTGAGCGCCAAGGACGCGATGGCCGCCATGGGCATCGACCGCGAGCGCTTCGAGGCCGAGTTCGGCGAGTTCATCGAGGTGAAGAAGAAGTCCGACACTCTCGTCCGGGAATACTGACCGGACACCGGCGCGCGCGGCGGCGCCGGCGGGGGCGAAGAACCCCGTCCGCCCCGGTCCGACTCCGGGGGCGCGCCCTAGAAAACCCCCGCCGTCCGCCTTCCGAGCCATCGGAGGACGGCGGGGGCACCCGGAAAGGCGGCAAGGGAAAAAGGTTCTCCGACTGTTTTTTGATCCCGAACCGCCCGGAAGGGGAAATGCCCGAAGTAGCGGTCGCGGAACCGGGGAACCGGCGGGCCGCGTAATCCCCCCATGGGCGATCCTTTCTGGCCTCAAGGGGTCCCGCGAAACAAGGGCGAGGCCGTGGCACCGGGTCGATACGGTGCGAATTTTCACAAGGGAACGCCGATGTACGACTGCGGAAACTGCCCCTGGTCCCGGAAGGGATGCCGGAGGGCGAACAGGACGGCCCCCCGCCTCGGATGGCGGGCGTGCCCCCTCGCCGCGGACGCCGTCGGCGCAAACGGAAACCAAGACGAAAAGGAGAAAACAAGATGAACGAAACGGAAACGACGGAAAGGGCGGACGGGAAAAGGCACGAAAGGACTTCGACGTTCGCATACTGGTTCAAGGACTGGTTCAAGGCGGTCTCCGGCGGCATCCTCGGCGCAGCCGCCGGGGTAATCGCCATAATTCTCGCCCTCTCCTTCGTCCAGGGCGGCATCCGCGCAGTGGCGCAGACGCTCTCCCGGGCACTGGGGGCGCAATGACCGAAGAGACCGAAACATACGAGACCGGCACCGCGATGGCGGAGGCGTTCGCGAACGCCGTCCCGTCGAAGCCGAAGAACAGGAAGGCGGACCGGGCGTGGCTCGCCGAGTACTTCGCCGGGACGAACCGGATGACCTGCAAGACGGAGCTGAAGCACGCCCTCGCCGACGGCAATCTCCACGGACACAGGCTCACCGAGTGCGAGCGCATCTTCGCCGAATACGCCCTCGAACAGGCCTACCGCCTCGACGCGATGCACGGCGTCATGGCCGAGTACTCCGAGACCGAGAACCGCGTCCGCCGCCTCGCAAGCGACTTCCGCGAATGCCGCGACCCGAGCCATCTCGACCAGGCGCTCGGCTCGCTCGAAAGGAAGCTCGAAATCCTCGAACGGAAGCGCCGCGAAATCATGGGGGTGTACTGATGACGGAAAAGGAAATGGACTTCTACCGCCTCGCCAGGGAAAGGGCGTTCGACCCGGAACGCTTCGACCGGATGAACGGAAGCGCGAAAAAGGTCGCGGAAAGCCGCAACCGGAAACGGAAGCGGAAACAGGCGGAGGACAACCGCAAGTGGCGCAAAAGGAACCCGGAACGGCACCGGCAAAACGGACGGCTATGGTACTGGGAAAACCGCGAGCGGGCACTCGAAAACAACCGCAAGTGGCGCGCGGCCAACCGGGAAGCGTACAACGCCTACCAGCGCAAGTACCGGGAAAAGCGCAAAGCCGGTGAAACACAAGCACAGGAGAATGCCTGATGAAATACAAAGGAATCGAACTCAAGGAATTTACCAGCGACAAGCCGGTAGTATTCGACCCGCCGAGGAAAATGCTTTGCTGGAACATCGAAAACGAAAGACCTGCTGAGAGATATTTACATGCATTCTTGCCGTCGGTCCAATACAGAGCCGTCTGCACAGACGGCGGCTATCTACACTGCGCGGAAATCCCGGAAGAGCCGAAGCCCCGCCGGGCGACCAACAGGGAACTTGCCAAATGGCTCGCAAAGGGAAACGGACTCTATCGTCTTGATGCCTTTCCGGACGACTTTGGGTCCGACATGATACTGAAGAAAGACACGTGCGAATGCCCAGTTAACGCAAACATCCAAATCCGCAAGTGGGACGACGAGGAATGGCACGAGCCGACCGCCGACTACATGGGACTGGAGGACTGAAATGACTTT
>CAVKXR010000125.1:0-6837 GCA_963660275.1 Oscillospiraceae bacterium | reverse complement strand
ACGCATGAACGCGGAACTTTCGGAATGGACAAGAAACGCAAAAAACGTGACGATTATCGGTTCTGGCGGAAATATCAATAAAATCTATCGAATCGTTTCCAAGGAGCGGAAAGACGACGAGATCCTTCCCGTGGAACTTCTTGGCAAGTTTTACCGGAAAGCGATGAAGATGGACGTTGCGGAGCGGATTCGGGCTTTCGGCATCAAGGCGGACCGGGCGGATACGATTGTGCCCGCTGCGGAAATTTTCCTTGGCATTTCGAAAGCGGTTCGTGCAAAAAAAATCCTGGTTCCGAGTCTCGGACTTGCCGACGGCATCATCACCGAGCTGAGCCAGAAATTCTTGCGGAAATCCTAGACGTTGAAAATATCTTGGAGATATGCGAGCGCACCGTTTGCGACGGGCTGCAGGCAGGCTCGTTGTTTTGTTTCGGAAATTGTCACGAGGAGCTGGCGCGCAAGCCGCGTGTTGTAATCCCTGTCGAAGCTGAAGTTCGGCGGAAAGACGACCTTGTTCACGCGTTCCCAGTAGTTTCTGGACCTTTCCGTATAGACCGGAGCGATGCCGAACCAGATTTCCGTATCGGGGAGCTGTTCCGCCCAGAGTTCGAGCATTCCTACGGAGAAGAAAGGCTGCGTATAGAAACCGTCTGCGCCAGCGTCCTGCTTGCGGAATGCGTAGTCCAGTTCTTCGCGGAAAGGGTTTCGGTAGGGGTCGAGACCGGCGAAAACCTTTAATGTCGGAAATTCGCGCTTGACGGCTTTAATCCCTTGGAGTGTCGTAAGCCCCGACGGGACAAAGTCCGGATTGTCCTTCGGAGGGTCGCCGCCGATGAGCAGCACCTGTTTCAGCCCTGCGCGGACGAGGTCCGAAACTTTTTCGAGAAGATCCTTTTCCGAGCGGTCGATCATCCGAAAGTGCGGAGTTGTCGGCGCGGAATTTTTGAGCAGCTCTAGCGAAGGTTCGAACGACTTGATCGGCAGCCGGCGGATTTCCGGGACGTTGATGGACGTGACGAAGGGAAATGTCGAAAGAGATTTTTTCGATTCGTCGAGGATGCCGTCGAGCGAGCGGGGGACAAGTTCGAGCGCGATGTCTTGGGGCTTTCTGAAACTCATGCCCAAAATATAGCACGAAAATTTCGAAAAGTCAATGCGTAAATGTGAATTTTTGCATAATTGAATTTGGGACAAAAAATCGGGGTGAAAATTCTCGAAGAAATGCAGGCGGATGCTTATAAATTTCGGAAAATGGAATTTCTTTATAAAATTCGCCCAAAAAAGAATAGATTAAAGGGAAAAAGGAAAATGTATGAAAAAAAAATGTTTACATTGCGCTTTCGTTCGCCGTTGCCCTCGGGATTTCCCATGCGGCGGTCAATTTTCCGTTTCCGCAAAATTCGAATTATGAAGGCCGGGCGACCGTTCTTTCCGACCAGGCGACGGCGGCGGAACAGCTGAAAACCGGCTTCGCTTATTGGATGGAGACTTTTTACAACGCATCCGGGGACATCGCCGGTGTGCGTTCCAACGAAGGCTCCAACGAGTACTTTTCGGAAGGCGTCGGTTACGGGATGCTGCTTGCGGTTTACTTCAGCGACAACACGACGAGCTATGAACCGGAGTTCCAGAAGCTGTGGAACTTTTACAAGAAGTTCATGAACGCAAACGGGCTGATGATTTGGAAAATCGGCAACCTTTCCGAGTCTTGGGATCCGGGGAACGGAGCCGCTCTCGACGGCGACATGGACGTTGCCGCGGCCCTGATTCTCGGCGCTTACCAGTTCGGGAATTCGGAATATCTTGCGGAGGCGAAAACGCTTCTCCAGAACATGAAGGCGCATGAATTCGAGGCGAGCGGAATCCATCTGCCGGGAGATACCTGGGGCGATGCCGGGAAGAACCGCAAGAATCCGGGATACTTTGACCCCGCCTACATGCCGCTCTTTGCGATGGCCGACCCTGACAATGCCGAGTTTTGGAGCGTGACCGCCTACAACGCAAACATGAATTTGTACGAAAAGAGTTCGGGCGAAGTTTCGACAGGACTCATCGACGACTGGACGAACGCTTCGGGAAATAGCGAGGACGATTATTTTAGCTATGACGCTTCCCGTGCACCGTGGAGAAACGCGAAGGCGGTCTGCTGGTTTGGAGACGAACGCGCGCTTGCGATTGACAGGAAAATGGCCGCTTGGGTTTCGACCGTCGTTCCTTCGAACATGAAAGGCCCGGTCCTCCGTTCTAGCGGAACGCTCGGAAACGACCACAACAGCACTTTTGTCGCTTCCCTGATGACGGCGTTTGTCTCGGACGCTTCCTACCAGGCGAACCTGGACGCTTACTGGGCGGAGGCGGTGAATCTCGGCAAGGAAAATTACTTCAACCAGTCGCTCAAGCTGTTGAACGGGCTTCTCGTTTCGGGCAACATGCCGAACCTTGCCGCGGGCAGCCTGCCTCCGACAAAAATCGCTCCGAAGGTTTCTTCAAAAAATTTCTTTCAGGTGAACGGAAAGAATATTTCGCTCGAAGTTTCGAAAAATTCTCCGGTGCAGGTCGATCTGGTTAATTTGTACGGAGTCGTGGAGAAGACGCTCTTCCACGGGAACGCTTCCGGTGCCTTGAACCTTTCGGCAGACGGCGTAAAAAGCGGCGTCTATGTGTTGCGCGTCCGGGAAGGCGTTTCGATGTGGACTAGGACGCTCCGGCTAGGCTTGTAGCGATTTCCCTGTCCGCGGGGAGCCAGTCGATGTCGGTAAGTTCTTTTAGCGAAAGCCATCGGGCGGCCATGTGTTCGCGGAGCGTGGGTTCTCCGTTTGCTACCTCGCAAAGGAACGTGTGCATTGTCAGGTGGAATTTCGGGTAGTCGTATTCCACGGTGCCGACAAACTTTTCGATTTTCACATCGACGGCGAGTTCCTCCCGGAGTTCGCGGATGAGGGCCGCTTCGCGGGTTTCACCCGGCTCGATTTTTCCTCCCGGAAATTCCCACTTGCCTAGAAATTCCCCGTAACCGCGTTCCGTGGCGAAAATTTTGGCGGAGGCTTTGTCCTCGATGATTCCGGCGACGACTTCGACTGTTTTCATGGCGGGGAAGTTAGAAAAAATCGGATTTGCGGTTCCGTCTCTTTTTGTATATTCCTTTCCCCTGAGGTTTCTATGTTTCGTCTAGTCCTTCTTTTGCTGCTTGCCGTTTCCGCCGGGTTTGCCGCGCCTGAGCTGACCGTTTCCGTGCCGCTTGCGCCTTATGCGAAAATCGTGAACAAAGTGGCGGGCGACTTGGTGGATGTGGTGACGCTCGTGCCGAAAAACGCAAACCCGCATACGTTCGAGCCGAAGCCCGACATCCTAAAAAAGTTCTCCGAAGTTTCCCTCTATTTCGGCGACGGTTCGGGACTTGACAACGCGTGGCGTCCGCGCTTTCTGGGCGTGAATCCGAACGTTCAGGTCGTTGATATTTCGGAAGGCGTTTCGTTTATCGCGGAGGAACATTCCCATGGAAAAGAACACGGCGAAGAACTGGATCCGCATCTGTGGAACTCTCCGCGGACGGCGATTCTGCTTGCGTCGAATGTTTGTCGGGCGCTGGTCGCCGCGGACGCTCCCCATGCGGGAACTTACCGGGCTAACTTGGAAAAGTTTTCGAAGGAACTCTCCGATTTGGATGTCCGGTTTGCGAGTGCGTTGCGGGAAATTTCGGAAGAGCAGCGGACTTTTATCGTCTTCCATCCGTCTTACGGATACCTCGCGCGGGATTACGGGCTGAAACAGATCGCGGTCGAAATGAACGGCAAGGAACCGAAGCCGCGCGATATGCGGAACCTGGTGACCGTTGCAAAGAAAAATCACGTGAAGACTGTCTTTGTGCAGCCGCAGTTCAGCCGCCGGGCTGCGGAATCCCTGTCGAAGGAAATCCATGCGGACATCGTGTCAATCGATCCGCTTGCCTATGATTTCGACGGGGAACTCGAAAGGTTTTTGAATGCCCTTTTGGAGGTGCGCAAGTGAATCCGTTTCCGGCAATCGAAGTTCGCCACCTGGATTTTTCCTACGAGAAAACGCCGGTTCTTTCGGGCGTGAACTTCTCCGTGAACCGGGGCGACTTCTTAGCGATCATCGGGCCGAACGGCGGCGGGAAAAGTACGCTGATGAAGCTCATCGTCGGGCTTTTAAAGCCTTCGGCGGGAGAGGTTCGCGTCTTCGGCGAGAAGGTCCCTTCGAAAAAAGTCTCCCTCGGCTACGTGCCGCAGAACACGAACCGCAACCTGGAATTTCCGATAACCGTGGAGGAAACCGTTGCGACCGGGCTTCCGCATTTTCGCCCGGATCCGCTAAAGGTTCGGGAGCTTTTGGAAACGGTGCGGATGGAAGCCTTTTCGAAGCGGCGTCTCGGGGAACTTTCGGGCGGTGAACGCCAGCGTGTCCTCATCGCGCGCGCCCTCGCCTGCGAGCCGCAAATCCTTCTCTTGGACGAGCCTTCGAGCAATATCGATGCGAAGGGGCAGGAAGATCTCTACGGGCTTCTCGCCCAGCTGAACGCGAAGATGACGATTGTCATCGTGAGCCATGACCTGATGGTGCTTTCCCGCCACGTGAAAAGCGTCGCCTGCGTCAATCGGACGGTGCATTTCCATTCCGGGTCGGAAATCACGCCGGAGATGATGCAAAATATGTACGGTTCGGAAATGGAACTTGTTGCGCACGATGTTTCGCACCGGATTTTGAATGCGCATTTCCACTGACATTTTCTGTCGCGTAAAAAAAGCCGGGGTCGCCCGGCTTTTGCAGTTTATGTAATCTGCTTACTTGATGGTCGTTGTGAAGCGGAGCGCCGCGGCGACGTCCTTGAGTTCCTTTTCGCTGAAGATATTCAGCTGCGCCTTGGTGCGTCCGTATGTCTTGACGAATGCGACAGTCCAGGCGAATTCGTCCGCATCCGCATTCAGCTCATCGCGGTCCTTGATGTATTCGACTTCGAACATCAGGTGGTCGAGGAATCCCGCTGTCGGGATTTCCAATCCGACATAGAACGGGAGATAGTCGGAGCCTTGGGCGTATTCCGGCTTGATGGCGCTTCCGTTCTGGATTGTTTCCGCGTTCACGTCGGAATCCTCGGTCGTCTTGATGTAGGCGACTTCTCCGTAGAGGCGCAGGTTCGGAATCAGCGCGTAGGATGCGTAGCCGGCGACGCGGTGCGTCTGTGTGGCCGCCTGGTTGAAGGCGTCAAAGGCGTTCACGCGGTAGGCTGCCGCGAGTTCGAGCGGAAAGCAGAACTTGACGCGTTCTTCAAGTCTCACGTATCCGGTGTTGAACTTGCTGTCGGCGGTGGCGACCATCGCCTTGAATGCGGAAGGACCAAAGTTCCAGCCGAGTTCAAAGGCGTCGTGCGAATAGTCGCGCATCATCATGCCGCGCCTGTTGAGCGCCGGGTCGATGTAGGTTCCGAAGTTCCCGGAATTGCTCCAGTCCGTTTTCCAGTGGCCGAGCTTCAGGTTCAGCGCGTGGTCTCCCAGGCGATACTTGTAGTTTGCCCAATAGAGGTCCGCGAGAACTTTGTCGTATTTTTTGCCGTCGATCGAATTGCCGAAGTTCGGGCCGAACATGCGGATCATGATTTGCGCATCGAAGTCTTCGGACTTGTACATGCCGCCGATGTTTGCGCGGAACCAGAAGGATTCGAACCAGTTGTCCTGATTGTTCGCGACGCCTTGGGTCTGGATGTTTCCCTTGAACGAAAAGTTTTCCGCAATATCCGCTGCGAAAACGTTTGCCGCAAAAGCGAATGCGATTGCGGATGCCAAAAATCTAGACTTCATTTTTTCTCCTTGATACAAGTGCGTCAAATCTATTAAAAAGCGGAGCGCTTTGAAAGGGACGCTTCGGAAACGGCAAAGAAGGAAAGATCATTTCTCTAATCCTAAGTCCTTGAGGTCGATTCTGTGAAAGTTCCATTTGGAAATGTCGCCGTTGAAACGGGAGCGCACAAACATCCCGTCCATGTTGGTCACGTTCGAGATGTCCCACCCGGAAATGTCCTTGTTGAATTTAGAGCTCGAAAACATTCTGCTCATATCTGTCACGTTAGACACGTTCCACTTGGAAATATCCCTGTTGAACTTAGAGAAGCAAAACATCATGCTCATATTCGTCACGTTGGAAACATTCCATTTGGAAATATCCCCGTTAAATTCAGAAAATAAAAACATCGCTCTCATGTTGGTCACGTTAGACACGTCCCACTTGGAGAAATCTCCGTTGAAACGAGAGTTTTCAAACATGCCGCTCATATCGGTTACTCTGGATACGTTCCAGTTGGAAATATCCCCGTTAAACTCAGAAAATGAAAACATCGCACTCATGTTGGTCACATTAGACACGTCCCAGTTGGAAATGTCGCCGTTGAAGCTTGGGTTGGAAAACATCCAACTCATGTTGGTCACGTTGGAAACATTCCATTTTGAAATGTCTCCGTCGAAATAGGAATCAGAAAACATCGCTCTCATATCTGTTACGTTCGATACATCCCACTCGCTGATATCTCCTTTAAATTTAGAATCCATGAACATTCCGCTCATATCCGTAATCTGCGAAACGTCGATAAAGTTCAGATCGCATTCGTAGCCGTTCTTTTCGATTGCTTCACGGATGAGGGCATTCAGGTGTTCTTTGTCTTTGGCGGTAACGGTTTTCTTGGTCATAGCGATTTTCCTTAATTTGATTTCCTGAAATTTTTAGAATCAAGGCAGAACATCCGGCTCATGTATTGGACGTTTGTGAAATTCCAGGAATCAATGTCCCCGCGGAACTCGAAACCTTCGAACATATAACGCATATTGA
>CAVKXR010000124.1:0-6843 GCA_963660275.1 Oscillospiraceae bacterium | reverse complement strand
ATATAGATATTCGAAGGACGGTAGAAATCCATTTTTTCAATTTCAAAACAATTCGTAATCAATTTTTTCTTTAGGAAAAGCGCATCGAACGGACGCAAGGAAAGTCCGCATTGCCCCGGAGAAAGAATATCGACGATGCATCTTGCCTCCGCAGACTTACGGATATTTTCCATATTGGAAACATAATCCTCTTTTTTCTCGACAAGGATAAAATGCGTCCGGAAACCTTTTTCTTCAAGCGTCGCTTTCAAAGCGTCGATTGCGGACCTTCTCTTTTTGGCATAGCCGATAAAGTAAAAATCATAAAGGACCGGTTTTTCGCAAAAGGAAACTTTTCTGTTGACATTCTTCATCCAAATCAGCTGGTAACGAAGAACATCTCGCGCATCAAATGAATAGACCTTAAAATTTTCCTTTTTCAAATTCCAAATCGATCTTTTTGTACAGTTTTCATCGAAGCTCCAGCGAGACAAAGGATTCCATAGAAAGATGTCTTTCTCGGCAGCTTTCTTGAACAGCCAATTCATCATGCGATATTCTTTAAACCCGCAACAATCCCAAAAAAGAATTTTTCCCTTGGAGGCATCAAAAAGCAACTTTCGAGTTTCCCTTGTATATCGAAAGAGATATGCCAACCGAAACATATGTAAAAAGAGAAATATCCCATATAAAACATAGGAACAGTGATTTCTTCGCAAATCCAATGGTATTGATTTTACATTTTCCAGAGCAATTCCATCAACGACAAACTTTGCAGCCTGAAACTTTGGCTGATAGACGACAAACAACTTTTCCATACCATACCCTTTTGTAAAGTATCGGGAAATTCCGATTTCACAAAAGATATATTTTTACAAATTGATTCGTCAGCAATTTAAATATTTATTTTCCAATTTTCTTTAAAAATGAAAGAACTTTCCCCGCAAGAAAAACAACGGAAATTTAGTTTTTGGGTTCAATTCTTTCGGCGCACCGTAAAAACCGTTTTTTGCCGAATAGGCAAGCTGCAGTGTATTCGCATCTATCCGCTGTTCTTTCTTCATTTTTCTAAAAATTTCAGTTGTCATCAACGGATGCGGTTCCTTTTTCCCGACCATCCCCGAACCGAAGAAATGGATGATCTTCGCCTTGCAAAGCAACGGGTAGATAATCTTTACCCGATACAGGTGGTTGTAAGCTTCCCGAACCTGGCAGTTCCACTCTCCGGAAAGTTCGTGAATCGGAAAGCCCAGTCGATGATTGCTTTCATTGAGCGAGAACTGGTCGGTATAGATGGAATGTTCGGTACAAAAAAGGTAAAGTTCATGCCACTTGTTGAAAAAATTCCTCGCTAAGGCACTGTCCTTGGCAAAAATGACGCCTCCGTTAAAATAAAGATTTTCCAACGACATGGAAAAATTTAGCGTCGAAAGACTCTTTTGGAAGCGCTTGTTATGCATCCGGTACCCGTCTTTTTCCCGAGCATGCAAATCGGCGACCAGAGCGACATCGCCTACATCGCTCGGCATTTCCAGAGATTCTACAACCACCGTATCGCCATCCAAATACAGAAAATCCCCTTCTATGTGATTACGCATATTCGTCTTCAGCAGTCGGGAGCGCATCAAGGGGGAAACTTTTTCCGGGAAGGAAATTACTTTATATTCATTCGCCAGTTTTTTTATTTCGGAACGAAATCCGACAAGATTTGCGTCCGTCACATCATCGACAAGCAACGAAATAAATGCCTGAGGATTGTAATGCCGGAGCGTCATCGCAGACAGGAGCGTCTGCTCATAATAGATATCCTCGTTTCCGCTGACCAATACATAAAGAAATTTTGTCATCGTTCCATTCTTTTGAAAGTTGTAAAAATCATTGCAAAATATACAAACAAAACAAATTATCATGGATTTTTTTGTCGCAACACAAAACCGACAAACCGAAAAGAATCGTCGCCTCAAGCGAAAAAATCCTTTTTACCGTTCAAACTTTTTATATTCACCATAATGAAAAATTTAATTCAACTTCTGTCCCGTTTATCCCGTTCTTCGTCGCTTCCCAAATGGATCCTCGCTTCGCTCGCCTTCTGGATTTCGCACATTCTGTTGCGCGTTCTGCTCCTTTTCCGCGAAAATCCCTATGGTTTTCCCTTTGTCAGCAAACCGGACTGGTATATCTTCCATGCGATATGCATCGACTTTCTGTGGATCGGCAATTCGATCGCCGTTTTCCTGCTCGTCCTCTTCCTTGCGAAAATCATCCGCGTGAAATTCGCCGAGCCCCAAACTCTGAAAAAGTTCCCGTTCGAATCGCTATGGCTTGCCCTCTACGCGATCTTCCATTCCGTCATTCTTCTGTTCACGCTCCTCGACGACGAAGTCCAGCGGTTTCTCGGAAGCCATCTATCCTTTGGCATTATCAACACATACAAGGACACTTCTTCGCTCAAGATGTTCTGGGATTACGTGGCAAACGACGGATCGATTCCTTTTCTGCAGTTTTTTGTCCTAGCCTTAATTCTGCCCGCGACATACGCACTCTATCGCCTGTTCTTGCACAGGGCATTTCAAAAGGAAAAACGTTTCGCCACTCGAAAAGCTCTTGTTTCCATGACCGCCTTTTACATTCTTTCCTTTCTTTTTATCCATGTTATCTGGACGGGTCATGCCCGGATGACAAAACTCAAGCCCGTCGTTTCGCTCGTCTATGATGAACTCTGCGGGAACGGAAAAAGCGGAAGCCTGGACTTTTCCGATGTCAGCCGCTATGGGAAATTTTACCAAAATCTGTGGCAAGAAGTCGAAGGCGATTCCCTGTGGGAATTTCCGGCGGATTCCGTTTCCGGGATGCCGCTATACCGCATTCCCAAAAAGGAACTTCTCGAAAGCAAAAGCCTTATCGCAAGACGCAAGAAAACGCCGAACTTTATCGTCGTCTTCCTCGAATCCCACCGCGGGCTGAACGTCGGCTACCTGAATCCCGGTGAACCTTCCCCCACTCCGTTCCTGGATTCCCTCGCAGCCCACGCACGCGCCTTTGAACGCATGTACGCTAGCGGGCTTCCCACGACAGGCGGAATCCTTTCGACGCACACCGGCATTCCCCACCATTCGAGACTTTCCGAAGCGACCGACCTCGCCCATGTGCGGCTTCCGAGTTTCGCATCGGTCCTCAAGGATTCGGGATACGTCGCCCATTACTTTTCCGCCGCCGACCCGGCCTGGGACAATCTCGGCGTCTGGATGGCAAAATGGTATCACGCCGAGCATTACGACCGAAACCGCGAAGACGATTCGACATTTTTTGACCATGCGATTTCCTATGTCCGCGACACGCTTTCCAGGCAAGGGGCTCCGTTCCTAGCGACACTTGCGACGCGCTCCAACCATTACCCGTTCAACTTCGCCGCGGGAATGCCCGAAGAAGAAAAGGCGAAACCGCTCACGGAAAGAATCCAATACACGATGCGATACGCCGACCGGCAGCTCGCCCGATTCATCCGCGCAATCGAAAACGAGGAATGGTTTGAAAACACCTACCTGATTGTTTTGGCGGACCACGGATTTCCGCTCGGCGAAAACGGCGTTTCCACGATGACAGGCGGCGGATTTTCCAATGCGACATGGATTCCGTTCCTCATCGCCGGCAAAGGTGTCGAAGCCTTGCGGGACACGGTAACGACTGCACAGATTGACATTGCCCCGACCATTCTCGAACTTGCGGGGATCGCCACACCGAACATTTTCATGGGACACAACCTGCTCCGGGAAACGGGAACGGGACTTTCGCTCGGAGCGTATTTCCACACCGCAGCCGTCGGGCTAGACGGTTACCGCCTCGTTTCCCCCTACCCGATTCAAGCAAACGAAAAACGCTGGCTGTTCAAAGAAAAGGATACGCATCAAAATGAAAATCTCTCGGAGAAAAATCCAGAAACGGAAAAGCGTCTGGCAGGCATTTTGGATTCTTTGATTAAAATTTCGGACTACACGCTTGAAAGGGGAATGTGAGAATGCCAAAGTAAAATTTCATAGCAACGTTCAAAGTAAATTGACAAGAATATAGATAAGCATTATTTTTTTTAGAAAACATTTTAAATTCAAAGAAATTATGGGCCTATTAAAAAACAACAAAATTCATTTTATTTGCTGTATCCTTTTGTTCAGCGCAGCTACCACTTATGCAAACGTCATTGTCGAATCCCGCGACGAGCAATGGCAAAATCCGTCCCAGACACTTCTCCGCATTCGGATTTTTAATGATGCACAAGACACGCTAAAAAATATCGAATTGCATTATTTTCTTTCAAAAAAAAATAGCCAAATCATTCTGGATAAGTATCACCCTCAAAATCTCACCACCGAACTCGTCAATGCCGATTCCAGAATTTCTATTTTAAAAATTTCAATTCCACAACTTTCTCCTGGAATCTTTCCCGACAGCGGAGGCTTGGCACTAGGGCTACACTTTTCCAACTGGAGCGACTTCAAAAAAGATTCGGATTTCAGCGCTCCCAAAAGCGGAGATTTCCATATCACGGAAAAAATCGCAGTCTATGCAGGGAAACAATTCTTATGCGGACTCCTTCTTGGGAAGCTTCCCAACGCGAATCCCATCTCACTCCGTTCGGGATCCGAAATTTCCATCGGTCCGGGAGAACGCGTGCACTTCGCCTGGCGCGAAGTCGATAACGCGGCAAGTTACCGATTAAATGTCCTTTCCGCAAGTGATTCCGCAATTGTCCTACAAACAGTGACCGAAAAGAACCGAGTCGATGCGAGACTCGAAGCAGGTGAATATCTGTGGAATGTGGAAGCTTCAGAATATGGAAGCGAAAGTTCCTTTTGGGACGGCAATTTAATCCGAACCGATACACCATACAAACTGATAGTATTTGCCGATACAACTTATCTGATGTCGAAATTCCTCAATGTTCTCCCGCTTTCAGCCAGGAAAGACACTAGACTGCTCGATTTGAAGTGGGGAGAAATGGCCCTTGCCCGCGAATGGGACAAGCCCCATCTGGACCACGAACATTACGACGAAGAAGAACATTCTCGATGCTGGTCTGTCAGTGCACAGATGCTGAATCGCTATTACGGTGGTAACCTCACGCAAGATGAAATCAAGCTCAAATTCAAGGGATTTCCCGGTGTTTCCGTCTTTTCGGATTCCATACGCGCAAAGCTTCTGGGCGCCTTTCTGCACAATTACCAAGGCGGGATGTTTGCGGAATCGTTCGAAAATATCCTTGACTGGGTTCTTGGAGGAAACGCAACACTACACCGTACAGATGAAGCGCCGTCCGACAAAGAAATCATGAAATGGATCAATCTCGGAATTCCGTTATATGTATGGGATACTTCACATGTAATGATTATCGATGCTTACCGATACTCGCTTTCCAAACGCTTGGATGTTCGACTTCTGAACACGGACAATGATGGAACAGTGGAATGGCGGTCCTTGCGTTCTGCAGGGATCGAAGGCTTTATCGCCGCCGAAGTCAGCGAAAATGTCCGAAATTCCGACGGACGTATCCATACGGACTCGGACGGTGACGGCTTGATGGATTTCGACGAAATAGAACGGTTCGGAACGAACCCGGACAATCCAGATTCGGATGGTGATGGAATCGACGACAAGACCGAGATTTTTTCATATACGATTCGAGAAATTCTTCCAGATTCAAATAAAACTGTTTGGAAAAACGGTTTAACTTTAATGAAGTACGCAGACATTGATGGAGACGGTTTACGAGCCGAAACGGATTTCGATTCAGATGGAGGAGGTGTTTCCGATGGTTCCGAAGACAAAAACCAAAACGGAATTCTGGAAAGCGGAGAAACCGACGTCTATAACGCGGACGATGACGAAAGTTCAAGCGCCGAACCCGTGAATGTTCCTGGAAATACGACCCTGTATGCTCTCGGGAAAGTGGCTGTCAATGACGGAGTGAAATGCCATGCAGGGAAAAAATTCCGATGCGACATTGCCTCGGAATCCAACGACAGTACCTACGCCGTAAACATCGGGAGAAGCGCCGAAGTGCGCCAAATCGAATCGAAAGGCGGCATTTTCCTGCGCGATTACGCAAGTGTGACAGGAAATATCAAAATTTATTCACTTCCCGAAAAAAATTGGGCTCTTACAACGCAAAATAACGTAAAATTTAGCCGGGCTTTCTTTTCCACGCTAAAATCCCTTTGGCCCTATCGTGTCGCAAAACTTTCACCAATGCCGTCTGCAAGCGATTCTGTTGCAGAAGTCGCCTATGGCGAAAGCCGGACTCTGAAAAACGGAGACCGAATAAAAACTCTGAGAGTCCATTCAGGCGGAACATTGTTTATTGCCCCAGGCGAAATGTACGCAGAAAACATCCAGTTGGAATCCGGCAGCAGAGTGCAATTTATTAATCCAGGGCAAAGCACCGTTTTGCACTTGAACGGCTCTGTCATCTGGCGAGCGCACAACCAGAACGAAGACCTGGAACAGGTTGCCAAAGGATTTATGTTGGTTCAATACGGAAACGAAACGATGACCGTCGAAGGAATGTGGGCAGGAACCATTTTCGCCCCTAACGCTGACCTGATCCTTGGACAGTCAAATAAAAAACTCTACGGGCGTTTTTTAGGAAGAAACATCTCCGTCCACCAGTATGCGACAGTCTATAGCATAAGCTTCAACCCGGAAACCACAACCGAGTTTGCCTGGAGAGAAAAATGAAAAAGTTCTTATTTGCTACCCTATTTTTCCTTGTTACCTGTGTTTTTGCGTACGATGAAGCACCGAAAGCATTTTTTTATGATTCCGTAAAAATCAACTATGATAAAATTCCAGAAGCATGCAAAAGTATCGAGG
>CAVKXR010000123.1:0-6869 GCA_963660275.1 Oscillospiraceae bacterium | reverse complement strand
GTATAAATGGCGTATAGACGGACAGCGTCGGATGCAAAGGCCCAACAATGTTCATCGAGAGCTTTGTCTATCCAGGGAATGTGAATTTTTCTCGCACGGCATTCGTCCCAATGGACCCACTCGTATCCGGGTAAGTTCTTTTTCCAGGATTCCATGCACTGTAGAACCTGTTGAGGATAAGGTTCTTTTGAAAACCAGCAGTAGTGAATTTTTTGCGGAATCATCCGAACCTCTGCAAGATGAAATCGAGAAATCGCGATGTTCCGAATGAGCTTAGCACGGCGATTTTGTTTCGAATTCTTGTCTTTCTGTCCCAAAGAATTTGTGTGCGGAATTTTTTGATCCAGTCAAACGCTCTTTTTCTGATATGGGAAAATTCATCGCTTTTGGGTGTCCGCATCAGGATGCTGAAGCTCGCGCTGACGAGAAGACTTTCGGCGGCCTTGCGGACTAGCGGGGAAACCGGCCCAAATGTTTCGAGATTTTTTTCAGCGATGGCGAGAAGCTCCGCTTTTTTGAGGGTGTAGGGCGAAGCGAGAATGCTTGTAGGATGCTTTCGGTAAAAGTAGAGCGGGGCTTTGCAGATGCCGACATAGGCTGCTTCGTGGAGAACTGCGGGAATCGTCGCCATGTCTTCGAAGTAGATGCCTGGCGGAAATTTTCGATTTTCCCACAGCGATTTTTTATAAAGCTTGTTCCACGCCGAGAAATCGGGAACGGCGTTTTGGTAAAAAGCCCGGGCAAGAGCTTTTTCGCTTGAAATTTTTTGCAAAGTTCCATGATCAAATTTTTGCTGCGGCGCGTGATGCGCAAAGGCGATTTTTCCGGAGACGATGACCGTAACGTCCATTTCGATTGCCGCTTGCCATAAGGCTTTAAGAAAATTCGGAGCGAGAACATCGTCGCTATCGACAAAGGTTATCCAGTTTCCCTGCGCTTTTCGAAGCCCCGTATTTCGCGCTTCGGAAAGTCCCATATTGTGTTGAGTTATCAAGTGGAATCGGGAATCTCTCTTCAAGAATTTTTCGGCGATGTTTGCGCTCGAATCGGTGCTGCCGTCATCGACGAGAATCGCTTCGAAATCTTGAAAAGTCTGCGCCGCGATGCTTTCGAGGCATTCTTCAAGAAAAGAACTCGTATTGTAAATCGGGACGATGACGCTGATTTCTGGCATCTAGGATTTTTCCGCTAGCGATCCCCAAGCGACTTGGACAAACGCTCCGGCCCGGACCAGGTTCGCTTGAGAAGCCTCGTAGTCTTTTAAAATCCGGTTGAAGAGAAAGACGTCGCGCTTCTGCTTTTTTTCGAGAAGGTCCTGCTTGAACTTGGCGACGCGGGCGAGACTATCGCAGGAATCCGCCAACGCTTCGACATAGGCGGGAACGGCGTCCAGAAATTCCTTTTCTTCGGGAGCGGAACTCGCCCGGTTCTTTTCGATAAAGTCCTTCTGGGCGAGGGCTTGCGACTTGACTTCTCCCATAAAGCGCTGGATGCGGATATAATCAACCTGCGGCCAGATGAGGCTGAACGGCGGCAGCTTTTTCCAGCTGAACTTGAACATCGACTCGTGCGCGGCGTTTTTTGCCTTGAGGAGTTCTTTCAGGTTTTCGAAAATGACCGAGGAAAGTCTTTTTTGCATTTTTTACCTACGCTTGCTGATTTGAAAATATACATTTATAGCTATCATCTCATTCTAGGAGAAAAATTACGCTATGGATTTGAAAAAAATGAAGCTGATCTTGGCGGCTTCGATTGCGTTAAACATCGCACTCGTCGTCATCATGCTGGTTCTCAAGAGCGATTACAAGGAACAGGCCCAGGTTTCGTATGGAAAGGCTACCAAGGCCTATACGGACGAGGTTTCCCGGGTGGTGAAAGCCCAGAACGATTTCATCAAGAGCGGAAACAGCATCTGGCAAATCATTTTTGAAACGACATCGAAAAAACTTTCCAAGGCGGATTTCGATGCGCTCGTTGCGGAACTGGATGCGGACAAGGTCCTGAAAGCGGAAACGTCGGGCGATGTGACGTCACTTTCCTGCGGAGCGGACTGCAAGGTCCTCTTCACGTTCCAGAAGGGAAATTTCGTTTCGGTGGATTACAAGGCTCTTTCGGAGCTTTCCCCGTCGGCGACATTCTCCGTTTCCAAGCCGTCCCCTTTTCAGTTTGAAACCAAGTGAGGTTTTCCGATGAAACTCAAGCAGATAATGATTGCATCCCTGATTTTGAACATCGCCATCTTTGCGCTTCTCTTTATGCAAAAAGGCGCCTACGTTTCACAGGCGACGGAAGCCTACCAGAAGAAGACTGACGATTACTACAAGAAGGCGGTGAACATCGTTGAAGGGCAGAATTCCGTCATCGAAAACAATGCGATTCTCTGGAACATCGCCTGCACGGCAAACCGGGAAGCGAAAACGTCCAAGGATTTTGCGACTATTGAAAAGCGTCTCGCCAATGCTTCGATTTTTTCGGCGAAGGTTTCGGGGACGCCGGACGGTTCGGGATCGCTTCGTACGCTTTCGTGGAACAGCGATTACTATATCGTGGCGAAGTTTGACAAAAAGAAGAACCTGCTCGGTATCGATGTCGGCGCCCTTCTCGGAAAGTCCCAACCGCTAGCCGCGGAAAATCTGGACGAGGAAGACGCAACCGAGGAATAGGAATTTTGCCCTGTGACTTGGCTCACCTAGCGAATTTTTCTTTTTTTTATTACCTTTAAACCCGAAGTTCACTTTCATAAGGAGTTCATCATGAAAAAAAGTCTCATCGCTCTTGCCCTCGCAGCTGCGTTCACCCTGACCGCCTGCTATGGCAGCTACAGCCTTACCAACAAGCTTTACAAGTGGAACGGCACGCTCGGCAACAAGTGGCTCAATTCCTGCGTGCACTTCATCCTCTGGGTCATCCCGGTCTATGAAATCTGCATGGGTCTTGTCGATGGACTGGTTCTGAACACGGTTGAATTCTGGACCGGATCGAACCCGCTCGCTTCGAACGACACCTACTTTGAAAAGGACGCCCAGGGCAACCAGGTTTCCGCGATTAAGAACGAAGACGGCACTCTCGCTGTCCAGATTATCGATGCCCAGGGCCACAAGGCTGACCTCAAGCTCGAACGCGATGCCGACGTGATCCGCGCTCTCGATGCGAACGGCCAGGTCGTCGCCCAGTATGACGTGAAGTAATCTTTTCGAAGATTTCAAAAGGCTCCGGTTCTTTCCGGGGCTTTTTCTTTTTGGAATTCCTTCTGGAATGGTCTCTTGCATTTTTCATATGTTTGTTCTTTTAAAAGGGAAAAAAGGTAAATTAGAGCTTATGGATGAAATGCATATCAAATGCCCTCATTGCGGAAACGAAATGGAAGTTGCGCTCCAAGGGAAAAAAAGTTCGATGGTTGTCTGTGTCTGCGGGCGCTGCAAGTCCCCCTTGGTAACGTTTGACGGGGATGTCTTTGAACTTGACCGGGAGGAATTTCATTCCTTGCGGAAAAAACTTTCGAAAGTTGTCGATGCGCTTCGCGAATGCGCCGGTTCGAACCGGAATGTCTTGCCGTTTATCGATCGCCGCGAAGAAGTTTCCCGTGACGAAACGAATGCCGACAGAATTTCCAAGGAAGATATCGATAATCTGAAGATTGACCTGGAAACGTGCAAGGACGTTTCGGAATTTATCGATCGCCTGTGACCGTAGATTTTTCACAAGTTAAAGTTGAATACCCGGATCTTCCCGTCGTCAAGAAGCGGGATGATTTTCTCTCGCTCATCAAAAGCCATCAAGTAATTATTGTCAAGGCGGACACGGGTTCCGGCAAATCGACGCAGGTTCCCAAGTTTTTGCTCGAAAGCGGAATCGCTTCGAAGGGACGGATCGGGGTGACGGAACCGAGACGGCTCGCAGCGATGTCAATAGCGGATCGCTTGCGCGAAGAACTTCGGGATGAAAGCCTTGTCTCGACGCGAATACGCTTTTTGGAAGAAGGCCCGAAGGATGCGCCTATCAAGGTGATGACGGACGGCATTTTGTTGCAGGAATTTCGCAGGGACAGGCTCTTTCGGATGTATTCGGCGATTCTAATCGATGAAGCGCATGAACGCTCCCTGAACATCGATATTCTGCTCGGAATTTTTAAATCGGTTCTCCGGGAACGCCCGGATTTTCGCCTGGTAATCGCTAGTGCGACGCTCGACGCGAAGCTCTTTGAAAAGTTTTACGAAGGCTCGGCGGTTCTCGAAGCGGAAGGCAGGACTTTTCCAGTCCAGGTGATCTATGCGGATCCGCAGGAAAACGCTTCGAAAAGCAAGGGTGATTCGGGGCTTGTCGATGAGGCCCGCGATGCGATTCTTGCCCTGGAGGAATCGGGAAGGGACAATCTGCTCTGTTTTTTGCCGACGGAGCGGGATATCCAGGACCTTTGCGAGGAACTCGGCGGAAAGCTTGACGAGAAAAGCTTTGACATCCTTCCCCTGTTCGGGCGGATGGGTCCGCAGGAGCAGAAAAAGGTTTTTCGGAAGACGGGAAAAACGCGCATTGTTCTGGCGACGAATATCGCGGAGACGTCGCTTACCATTCCCGGAATTGCGTATGTCGTCGATACGGGAATGGCCCGGGTTTCGCGCTACAACCCGCAAACGCGCATCCAGGGGCTTCCGGTGGAAAAAATTTCCCAGGCAAGCGCACGGCAACGGACGGGGCGCGCCGGACGCGTGAAGCCCGGTGTCTGCGTGCGGCTCTATACGGAAGAGGATTTTGAAAGCCGCGAAGAGTTTACGGAACCCGAGATTCGGCGTTCCAACCTTTCAAACGTGGTTTTGCAACTGAGAAGCTTGGGACTTTCTGTTGAGGATTTTCCGTTTATCCAGCCACCGCCTCGGTCGGCTTTTCGCGGCGCATACAAGGCTCTATTTGAACTGGGTGCGATTTCGAGCGTGGAACGCGGAGCGCGTGTGACGCCTTTTGGCGCAGAGATGGCGCACCTTCCGATGGATGTCGCACTTTCCGCCGTGCTTCTCCGGGCGAGAAATTCCGGTGTCCTGCAGCCTGCGATTATCGTCTGCTCCGCGCTTTCCATCCAGGATCCGCGACTTTTTCCGTCGGACGAACCGCAAAAGGAAAAGGCTCGTCGGATGCACAGGTCGCTCGGCGGCCACAAGAGCGACTTTCTCACGTTTCTCGCAGAGTGGAATGCTTTTTGCCGGGAATGGAACGGCACGACGTGGAATGCGCTTCGCAAATACTGCGAAAAACATTTTTTGCATTTTTTACGCTGCCGGGAATGGATCGATCTCTATGAACAGTTTTCCCGGATTCTGAAAGTTAAGTTCGATTCCTATGTCTGCCCGTTCGATTCCTTTCACCGGGACAATCTGCATATCGCGTTGCTTTCGGGATTTCTTGGCGGTGTCGCTCGGCGGGACAGGGATAACGGCTGCTATCGCCTTGTCGGCGGTCGGGACGCTTACCTGTTTCCCGGAAGCGATTTGGCGGGGAAGTTTCCCGAGTTCGTACTGTCGGCGGAAGTCCGCGAAACGAGCCGCGTGTTCCTGACGAAAGCCGCCGAAATCCTCCCGGAATGGATTATCAAAGTCGCAAGAGATTTTTGTACCTATCGCTGGTTCGAGCCGAAATGGAATCCGGAGCGGGGCTTTGTCGAAGCGGTGGAAGAGGTTTCGTTCCGCGGGATGGTGCTTTCCCGTTCGCACCGGGTCGATTATGGGCGAGTCAATCCCGAGGAAGCGGCGCGGATCTTTTTCCTCGAAGCGGTTGTCGAGGGAGACTTGCCACGACCTTTTCCATTCATGAAGCACAACGAAAAAGTTCTCGAATCGCTCCGGGCGAGCGAGGTTCGCTTGCGGCGGTGGGGGCTTGCTCCTTCGGACGATTTACAGGTCGATTATCTGGTGGAACGCGCTCCCGGCGTCTGTTCGCTAAAGACATTAAAGGATTTTATCGAGAGGAATACGGACAAGGCGCTCCGCTATGAAGCATCGGACTGGATGCAGGCTTCGGAAACCGGGATGGAACATTTCGAATCGTTCCGAAACAATCCGGTCATCGCAGCGGCATACCGGAAAAAAATCGAGCGAGCTGCCGAAGAGAAACGGGCCGCGCAGCATGGCGGAGTTGTGGAATTTCTGAAAATTCTCGACCGGCAGATTCGAGGGGAACTGGTCTTCGATTCGAGCAAGGCTTGGGACGGGCTATCGCTGGAAATCCCGGCGGATTTCTTGCCGGAACTTTTCCCTTCGATTTTTGCCCGTGAAGTTTCCAAATGGCGAACCTGGATGCTTGAATCGTTTATCCGCGAACTTCCCAAGGCAGAGCGCAAAAATTTCGAGCAGAAAAAAGAGGATTTGGACGACCGCTTTGTCGATTTTCTGGAAAAGAATCCCTTGAAATCTCCGATGGTTTCCCTATACGAGGCTTTCTTGAGTTTTGGACATTTTGATGGCGCCCTTCCCGTGCTTAACCCGCAGAGCGAACATCACCTAAGGCTCCACCTGTCGATTTCCGTTCTCGGAGCTTCTGAAAAATTTCCGCTGGAACTTTCCCCGGAGTGGGGCGCTTGCGGATTTTTTGACCGGATCTGTCCCCTTTCCCGGAATGCAGCCCTTTCGCTTCCGGTCTTGGGAATTTCTTACGGTTGGTCGCCGGATTCTGTTCGCCCGATGAATGATGCAGAAGCCGAGTTCTGGCAGAAGTTTTACCGGCGTACGCAAAAGGCGAATCTGGATGATTCTCCGCTCAAATCCCTGTTCGAATCGCGCTTTGCGTTTTTGAACAGGAAGGACGAATCGGGGTGGGCCTTGCGTTCGCTGCTTGCGATGGACGATTCGGAAAAGGCAAAGTTTACGCTTGATTTTTTGGAC
>CAVKXR010000122.1:3558-6876 GCA_963660275.1 Oscillospiraceae bacterium | reverse complement strand
GCATCTGGGTCGGGACGGATTCCCCCGCGCCGATGGGACCGGGGCACACGGGTTCCGAAGACCCGCTTCCCGCCTGGATCGAGGTCATGAAGGAGCTGCACAAGGATCTTCCTGTCCGCGGATTTACCATGCCTGCTGGCGTCATCGGGAAAAAGACCTGCAACAACACGGGAAAGCTCGCCGGAGAGTTCTGCGGAGCGACGACCTACTGTCTCTATTCCGCGGGACACGTTCCCGGCGAAACCTGCGACGGCAACCATTTCTCGACAAAAAAGTCAGCGGACAATGCAACACTTTTTTCGAGCAAGTCATCTTCCGAAGGCTCGATGAAAGCAAAGACGAAAAAGGAAAAGGACGCCCCGCCGCCGAAAAAGAAGACGCGGCAGATGTTCTAGAATAGCAGGAAACAGGAAGAAATCAGCGTGTAAAAGCCCCTCATTTTATTCCTTACATTTCGGGCGAAAATTGCTATCTTTGCTTTTCGGTGACGAACAATTACAAAGATATCAAATCCCTTACGGTAGATGAACTCAAGGAGTGGCTTTCCGCTAACTACGAAAAGTCCTACCGAGCGGACCAAATCGAGAACTGGCTTTTCTGCCGCCAGGTTTCGAGTTACGACCAGATGACGAACATCCCGCAGCAGACGCGCGAAAAGCTCGCCCGAGCATTCGCCATCCGCTCCCTTTCCGAAGTCGAGCATCTCGTCTCCGTCGACGGCGCCGTCAAGTGGCTTTTTCGGACAACGGACGACCAGCATATCGAAACGGTCCTCATCCCGACCAACGGGCGCTTTTCCGTGTGCGTCTCCACGCAAATCGGCTGCGCCCAGAACTGCGCCTTTTGCCGGACAGCCAAGATGGGATTCATCAGGAACCTCGAAGCGGGCGAAATCCTCGAAGAAATCATCCGCGTAAACGACTACCTGAAAGCGACCGGCGAAATCGACGCCGACGGGAAACCCGCCCAAGTGACGAACATCATCTTCATGGGCATGGGCGAACCGCTCAACAACCTCGAAAACGTCCACCGGACTTGCTGCACGCTCCACAACCAGAAGCTTTTCAACCTGGGACGCAAGAAGATGACCGTGAGCACGAGCGGCGTCGTCCCGAAAATCAAGGAACTGGTCGATAGGAACACGCCCTGCTGCCTCGCGGTAAGCCTCAACAGCACGAACAACGCGGCGAGAAGCTCCGTCATGCCCGTAAACCGGGTCTGGCCCATCGAAAAGCTCCTCGAAGCGACCGACGAATACACGCGGCGGACGGACAACTACGTGACATTCGAATTCGTCCTGATGAAAGGCGTTACGTGCACGGATGCGGCGGCCAAGGAACTGATCAAAATTTGCGCACCGCGCCGCTGCAAGGTAAACGCCATCGTTTTGAACGAGATGGACGATCCGAACATCGAAGCCCCTACGGAAGAGGAAGTGGAAAGATTCCTCGAAAAGGTCCGGGCGGCGGAAATCCAGATCACCATCCGAAATCCGCGAGGACGCGACATCCTTGCCGCCTGCGGACAGCTCGCTTACAAAAAACAACAGAAGGTAACCCATGCTGACACAGAATCTGCCTGAGTTCTGGGAAAATCTCTATACGGAACACAAGGATTACTGGAATTTAAAAAAGACCACGCCGGCCCTGCTCGAATTTTTCAAGGACCCGCGCTGTCCCAAGGATGGAAGCGTGCTAGTCCCGGGAGCGGGCTACGGCTACGACGCGGAAGCGTGGGCGAACCGCGGACACGACGTTCTCGCCGTGGATTTTGCGCCGACCGCGGTCGATGAACTCGATAGGCTTTCCCGAAAGCACGAGAATTTCAAGTCGCTGAACCTCGACCTGTTCGAACTCAGCCCCAAGGACCCCAAAAAAGGCGGCCAGCAGTTCGACATCATCTACGACTACTGCACGTTCACGGGCATCCACCCGGGACGCCGCGACGAGTGCTTCGAAGTGTGGCAGAAGATGCTCAAGGACGACGGCATAGTCATCGCGTTCTTCTACCCGTTCCTGAACGGCAACACGCTCCAGGGGCCTCCGCACCCGACATCCGAAGGCGAACTGATGGCCCGCCTCGGCGGAATTTTCGATGTCGTCGAAAGGATTCCCGCCAAGGAAAGCGTCCCCGACCGAAAAGGCAAGGAAGAATTCTGGCTCTTGAAAAAGGCCGAAGCTTAATATTTATCTTTGATAAAACTTATTCTGGTTAAGGAAAACCGAGGAATTACCATGGCAGACGAAAATCTTTGCCCGTGCGGATCCGGAAAGCCCTATTCCGAATGCTGCGAACCGATTATCAAGGGCCTGACACTCGCCCCCACGCCGGAAGCCCTGATGCGTTCCCGCTATAGCGCCTACGCCAAACACGAAGTCAAGTGGCTCAAGGAATCGCTCGACCCGTCCCAGCAGACGGACTACGACGAAAAGAGCGTCGAGGAATGGAGCAAGCGTTCCCAGTGGCTCGGCATCCAGATTCTCCAGACGAAGACGGAAGAAGAAAAGAACATCGGCTGGGTCGAATTCATCTGCAAGTACAAGCAGGGTTCTGTCGCGCGCGAGCATCACGAGCTTTCCGAATTCCACAAGGTCAAGGGAGCATGGCTCTTTTACGACGGACGCGCCGTAAAGCCTTCGACCATCCACAAGACAACCCCGGACGTCGGTCGCAACGATCCGTGTCCGTGCGGTTCGGGACTCAAATACAAGAAGTGCTGCGGCAAGAACCAGTAATCCTTCGCCAAGAACGGCACGAGGTGCGAAAATGAAATTCCGCGTATTCGTCGATGGCGAGGCTGGAACGACCGGTCTCCAGATCTATGAACGCCTGTCCAAGCGGGACGATGTGGAAATCCTGCGCATCGCCCCGGAGCTTCGAAAAGACGCCGAGGAACGGAAACGCCTGATAAACGAATCCGACGTGACGTTTCTCTGCCTTCCCGACGTTGCGGCAACCGAAAGCGCTTCGCTCTGCACGAACCCGAAGACAAAAATCATCGACGCCTCGACGGCGCACCGTACAAATCCCGCCTGGGCATACGGTCTCCCGGAACTTTCCCCCGAATTTCGGGACGCGGTGAAAAACAATCCGCGAATCGCGAACCCGGGCTGCCACGCTTCGGGATTCATCCTCGGCATCTACCCGCTTATATCGAACGGGATTCTCGGAAAGGACGCGGAACTTTCGACTTACAGCCTCACCGGCTATTCGGGCGGCGGAAAGAAGATGATAGCAAGCTACGAAGCGGAAGGCGCCCAGGTTTCCCATCCGGGAATGTCGCCGCGCCTTTTCGCCCCGAGACCTTATGCGCTCGGG
>CAVKXR010000122.1:0-3423 GCA_963660275.1 Oscillospiraceae bacterium | reverse complement strand
AGCGTTTCGGCAAGCGACCTACAAGAAATTCTCGCCGAGCATTACGCAGGTTCCCGTTTCGTCAAGGTTCTCCCCTACGAAGAAGAGCCGACACTCGATGCGGGATCGCTCGACCCGACGGAATGCAACGGTACAAACGAAGCGCACATCTACGTTTTCGGGAAGGGCAAGGCTCTCCAGGTCACGGTCGTCATCGACAACCTGGGCAAGGGCGCATCCGGTGCTGCCGTCCAGAACATGAACATTGCGCTCGGCATCGACGAAGGAATCGGTCTCTCATGTTTTTAGACGAAAAGACTATCGACGTTCGCTCGGGAAAGGGCGGAAACGGTCTCAGCAGTTTCCGCAGAGAAAAGTTTGTTCCCCTGGGAGGTCCGGACGGCGGCGACGGCGGACGCGGAGGAAGCGTCATCCTGCGGGCGAACGAACAATACACGACCCTGCTCGACATGGGAAACCAGCGCATCTACAAGGCGGACAACGGCGAAGACGGCGGAGCGGCCCGCTGCACGGGAAAATCGGCAAAGGACTTGATAATCGACGTTCCCTGCGGCACAATAGTCAAGGATTCCGCGGGGCACATTCTCGCCGACCTCACCGAACCGAACCAGCGCTGGATAGCCGCCAAGGGCGGATGCGGAGGACTGGGCAACGTCCATTTCGTCACCCCCACGATGCAAGGTCCCGAAAAAGCGACACGCGGACAAAGCGGCGAACGGCGGGAACTCTTTCTCGAACTGAAACTCGTCGCGGATATCGGGCTTGTCGGATTCCCGAATGCGGGCAAGTCTTCGCTTGTCAATAAAATTTCCTCGGCAAAGCCCAAGGTAGGCGATTACCCGTTTACGACCCTCGAACCGGTCCTCGGCATCGTCTCTTACGCGGCACACTCCTTTGTCGTCGCGGACATCCCGGGCCTCATCGACGGCGCAAGTTCCGGCAAGGGCCTCGGGCACGAATTTCTCAAGCACATCGAACGCACCTACGCGCTCCTGTTCGTCATCGACGCTTTCGAGGAAGACGCCTGGCAAAAATTCCAGACGCTTCGCAAGGAGCTTGAAAACTTCCACCCGAAGCTCGTCGAAAAGCCCTACGTCATCGCCCTCAACAAGTCCGACCTGGGCATCGAAGCCGCCATCAAGAAGTTCAGGTCCAAGAAGGAAAATTTTATCGTCACATCGGCCATGTCCGGCGAAGGCGTCCGGGAACTGGTGAAGGCTCTCTCCGACCTGGTTCCCGACAAGCACAAGAAATACAAGGGCTGGGGCAAGTAGGCGTGGCGGCATCCAAGAACAACATCACGAAAAAGGACCTGGTCGAAGAAATCGCTTCGCGGATAGGCTTCACGCAGGTCGATACGAAAGTCATCGTGGAAAGTTTTCTGGATGCTATATCCAAGGCGCTCGTCGAAGGCAAGAACATCGAAATCCGCGGATTCGGCAGGTTCAAGCTCAAGACCCGCGAAGCCCACACGGCGAGAAATCCGCGCACCGGCGAGCCGGTAAACGTCGAAGCGCAGGTCCGCCCCGTCTTCGAAGCGAGCCGCGAACTCAACCGAATTTTCGAAAACCAAGGCGAAGAGCTATGAGCCAAAAGGACTCCCCCAAGACGCCGACAGTCGTAAACCGCAAAGCGCAACACCAGTACTTTGTCGATGAACGCTTTGAAACGGGAATCATGCTGGTCGGTTCGGAAATCAAGTCCATCCGTGACGGAAAATGCAACATCAACGACGCATGGGTCGATGTTTCCAAGGACAAAAACGAACTCTGGCTCATCGGAGCGCACATCGACGACTATTCCTTCGCCAAGCGTTTTGGACACGAGCCACAGCGCAAGCGAAAGCTGCTCGCCCACGTTTCCGAAATCCAGAAAATGCGCAAGGCGACGGAACTCAAAGGGCTGACGCTCATTCCGCTTAAACTGTATTTTAAAAATCGATATGTCAAAATCGAAGTAGGTATATGCCGAGGCAAGGACAACAGGGACAAACGCGCAGACATCATCGCGCGGGACACGAAACTCGCCATCGCCCGCATCGTCAAGGCGGCAAGGCGCTGATTTTTGCGTTCATCCTTTTATTCACGGGCCTTTTCACCGAAACGCCCGCGGAAGTCCGTGCCCAGCTAAAAAGCGGAACCTGGATGATCGAAATCGATTCGCTCGCCAGGTCGGAAGGTCTCGTCTCCGAATACAAGCCCATCGAAAAGCACTTTACCGCAAAAGGAAAGGATTTTTCCTGTTCGTTCGTCGTCGGCTTTCCCTATATCTTCGCAAACGGCAAGGCGGTAAAGCTTTCCGCCCCGACATCCTTCGAGGACGATATCGTCTGGGTTCCCGCCACCGAGACGATGGAAATTTTCGGCAAGGCCTTTTCAAAAAAGTATTCAATCGATTCCGTCTCCGGTATCCTGAAATCGGAAAAGTTTCCAGAGAAAAACGGCTCCCCCGTTTCGGATTCCATACAAACGAAGCGGGATTCTGTACAAATTAATGTTTCCAGACAAACGAAAGCGTCCAAGAAACCGGTCGCCCCGCAAAATAAAAATGCGCCAGCCGGCTCGCGCGAAGTTCGAAACATCGTCATCGATCCGGGCCACGGCGGAAAGGATCCGGGAGCCATCGGAAAATTTTCGAACGAAAAGGACATCGTCCTCTCGGTGGGAAAGCTGCTCGAAAAGGAGCTCACCAAGCGAGGCTTCCGCGTAAAGCTCACTCGCAGCACGGACAAGTTCATCCAGCTTTCCGAGCGTCCCCAGATTGCAAACCGCTGGAACGGTGACCTGTTCATCAGCCTGCACTGCAATTCCATCGACGGAGCGCGAAGAACCAAGGCCAAGGGATTCCGCATCTACGTCTTGCGGGATCCGGAAAGCGAAGAGGACCGAGCGATAGCCCGGCGCGAAAACAAGGTCGCCTCGCTCTACGGAGACAAGAATTCCAAGGACGAACTTTCCCCGCTTGACTGGCTCAAGATCCAGGCGCGCCTCGAACAGTACAAGCAGGCAAGCTACACGTTTACCGAAAAGGTCATCCAGTCCTACGAAGGCGGGAAGATTCCCCGGCAAGGTTCCGGCGCAGGCGGCGCAGGCTTCATGGTTCTAGTCGGCGCATTCATGCCGGCAACGCTTATCGAACTCGGATTTATCAGCAACCCGGAAGAGGAACGCTACATGAATTCCGAAAAAGGCCAGAAGGATATGGCAAAGCGAATCGCCATCGGCGTCGAGGAATACAAAAAAGCGATCGACGAATACCTGAAAACGCTTTCGCATTGACTTTTCATCCGACAAAATTGTCACTCATCTGGAGTTTTTCAAAGCGCATTTTGAAATTTTTTTAATCCGTACGCACGATAGAATTCTATCTTTGGGGCATTAAAATTTGAACACCCGAGGTATATATGTCCGGACATTCCAAATG
>CAVKXR010000121.1:0-6878 GCA_963660275.1 Oscillospiraceae bacterium | reverse complement strand
GGGAAAACCTTACCCATATCCGAAACACCCTGGTCGATTACAACAAGGCGGTGAACCGGCCGATTCCGCCGGGAAATTCCACGCTTTCGGAATCGCTTATCGCCCTGAACAGCATCTCTTCCAAAAAAGTCTGGCCGGATTCCACATTCAGCGGAGCGGAAAAACTAAGCAAGGAAAATTTTCACCAGGCGCAAGGAATCATCCAGGATATTCTCGAACAACAGACAAAGCCCGAAACCCGGAAAGCTCTCAGCGCTTTCAAGGGAATAACGATCGCTACCATCCGCGAAGCCCAAAAAACAGAGCTACTTCAAAAACTGCAAAGCGCAAATTCCAAGTACCAGACGCTTGCGACGCTCGCCCAAAGCGTTTCCGGGGAATTTATATTCGATGGAAACATCGACATTTCCGCGCTATCCCACATCAGCGAAGCCATCACGCCGGAATTCAATCCCGAGACTCCTTCGTTCGAAGGCTGGGATCTGGAATCCAGAGATTGGGACACTTACGAAGAAACCCTTTTAGCGCTTCCCCAAGCGGGCAAGATCTGGTCGGAATTTCGCCGGAACGGTTCCTCGACTTTCACTTCCGAAGCCATCGATATGCAGCTGGGCGCTCCGCTAGAAATTCTCAAGAACAATCAAAAGAGAAGATTTAAAGTTTTTTCGGAATACTATCACGATGCAAAAAAGACTCTTTTGCGGACACTTAAAAATCCCAAGTCGGTAAAAACGGACGCAGAACTTCTGGAAATTTCAAGCGACCTTATCCGATTGCAGGAATCCAAAAAGCTCTACATGAACTCATCCGTCATGGCCTTGCACCTGTTCGGAAAGGACTGGCAATTCGAACATACGGATTGGGATAATCTCGCTTCGAAAATACAGTGGCTCTTTGAATTTCGGAAAAAACTTTCCAAGGATGAAAAGGCGAACCTTTCGCTCGCCATCCTATCCAAATACAGTTCCGTCCAAAATCGCATTCCCGACGCAAATGCGCTAAACAGGCTTTGCCGTGAAGCGAAGTCCGAATTCGAAGATCTTTGCCGCGAGCTGTCCTTTGAAAACATCAACGAGTACGATTCGGTCGAAGAGCAGGCGACCCTGCTCAAAAAATGGCTGGAATCTTTTTCCCTGTTCTCGAATTACATACAAATTAACGTCAAATTTCAAGAACTCAAAAAACTAGGCCTTTCCAATCTAGAAAAGGCTCTTTGGGAAACTAACTTTCAAAAAGAATCCATTGTAGCGGATTTTTCCCGGTTCTGGAATTCCCTGCAAATTCAGAACGCCTGCAAGATTTTCCCACCGGTATTTTCCATTTCGCCAAAGGCCCATTCCAAATACGCCAAGGACTTTCAAAATGCGACAGACGATCTTGCCGCGATAAATCAGCTATACTTCAAGGACTCCTGGCAAAAAAATCCAAGCGCGCTTGCGATTATCCCGCTCGACGAAACCGCCACTCTCTCCCAAGAAACCTATTTCGACATCGCGATTTTCCTTGATGCCGATGCGATCACGCCGCTCCAGGCATTACCTGCGATTTTCCGTTCCGGTCAAACGTTTCTTCTAGGCGATTCCAATCTGCCGACACCGATATTTTCCCAGATTCTCGAAGCGGAAAACCGCTCCGCTTTTTCCGTTTCCCAGTTCGAAAACATCTTGACCTATTCCCTCTACAAAGGAGCCAAGCGCTCCTGTCTATCGCTGGATTTTCTGCACCGGCATCCGCTGCTCATCGACTTTGCCAACCGGAATTTCTACAGCCAAAGGCTCCAGAAGTTTCCACCGCCGAACGTTCACGAAACAAAAGCGATTCAGGTCGTCATCGAAAAGGATTTGTCCGAGGCGATTGCAGAAACCGCCGCGAAGCATCTCGAAAAACATCCGACCCAATCGCTCGGCATCATCGTCTTTACCGAAGAACGCCGACAGGAAATTCTCCAGGCGATTCGAGAAAAAGTTTCCGAGCATCCCGATCTGTCCGAATTCTTCTCCTCGGAAGATCCGCTCCAAAATCCCTACGTCAAACGCCCCGAGCAAGCCGTCGGAGAATATCGCGACACGCTTTTCATCTGTGCGGAATCGGGATCCGTCATCGCCGGACAAAGCACCACACCGAAGCATATCAACGTTTGCGCGACACACGCCCTGTCCTGTCTAAAAATTTTTGCCGAAGAAATCCCCGAAAAAACGGCATCCAACAATCCGGGCGTTCACAGCTATCTGGAATTTCTGCATTTTGCGTCCAACGCATCGACGAAAGACATTTTCCATTCCGACCCGATTCTTTCGCCGTTCGAAGAACAGATTTACCGGGAAATTCACACCGGGGAATTTTCCATCGAAAAAAACTGGGGATACAACGATTTCACTGTTCCCTTTGCGGTCCGCGACGCCAACAATCCGGAACATTTTCTCCTCGGAATCGACATCGATTCCAGGGACAGCTTTCTGTCCCGCAGCGTCGAAGACAGGCTTTACATCCGGCCAAAACTTTTCAAGCAACTCGGCTGGAAAATCATTTCGCTCTGGTGCCCAAACTGGTTCCGCTCCACGGCAGACGAAAGAAATCATGTTCTCACGACAATAGCCGTCGAACAAAGCGTCGCCCCCGTCGCTCCCCAAACAGCAAAACCGGAAGAATCGCCGCAAATATCGGTAGAGCCATATCTGGTGACAAATCCGAATGACGAAGCAGCGAAAGCCATGCCAATCCCGGAAACCGACAAGGACGCACTCGTTGCCCAGCTAAAATTCTACGTGGATTCCGAATCGCCGATTCACGAAAAGAATCTCATCCGGCGTCTGCTTCATTTCCATGGGCTGCACCGCGCGGGTCCCGCCGTCGTCCGGACCATCAAGGATGCGATTTTTCAAGGCATCGCCCAAAAGGCTTTCTTCAAGACCGGCCAGTTTTTCTATTCGACAAAGAACAAACCCTGCGTTTTGCGCAACCGTTCCACGCTTCCCGACGAAGAACGTTCCCTCCTCTATGTTTCTCCCGAAGAACGTTCGCTGTTTCCTGCCGGGACCGACGAACAAACGATCAAGGAAACCTTGGGACTTCTTTAAAGCAGAAACAGGAATTTTACGACTATCCCGAAAAACTTGAAAAGCGCACCGAAAACCGGTGCGTTTCATTTTACAAAAAATGCCCCGGAATCGGGGCATTTTCGTTGAATTTACTTGGAAGAGCGGCGGACGCCCCAAGTCTGCGTCACGTTGTGCTTGCCGGTCTTTCCCTTGATAGGCACCTGGACATGCGTGCTGAGCTTTGCGATATACGCTCCGGTTCCCGCCTTGCGGCCCTTGTCCGTCACCATGTTCCAGCCGACATAGATGTATCCGCGATTATTTCGGCAGTCTCCGCCAAATAGACTGTCGGAACAGGCAATCGTCTGGCTCTTGTGCGCGACAAAGGTTCCCAGGTTGGTGAAGATATCGAGTTCATAACGCAGCTTGACATCATCGAGAGAATATTTTTTTCCATCTTCTCCATCTTCTGGTCCAATCATCGCATCCAGCAGAGAATCCGTCAGGATATTTCCCATATCCGTCTTGATAAGATAGCCGACCGTATTCGGGAAGGAATCGCGGACCGTTCCGAGAGAATCGTAAATGCCGATGCGGTTCGCTACGATGTTCGGCTTCTTGGTATCCACGGAATTATCGACAATTCCCATCTTGATGCTTTCGATAGTCGAAGCGGCATCTCCTTCAAGCAGCATCCACGGAGAAGGAACCGTCGCATTGTAGTCGGAAAGACCGTTGCCTTCCATATCCGTCAAGAACTTCGGCAGGGCACGCACGTAGTCGCCCGCCTGCGGAATCGTCCCATTCGACAAATTGAAGAACATCGTCACCGACGAATCGACAACCGTCGCATTGGAAGCCGGGACAGCTAGGTATTTATTCGAGAGGTCCGTTGCCGAACGCAGGTAATAGCCAAAGAGCGAGCGTACATCCGCCGAATCGCTAGCCTTGACTGTCTCCGAAAGCGAGACCTTTACCTGGAACAGCCCTTCCGAGCGTTCCGAGATATTTGCGCGCAAAATAATCGGGGCGACTTTATCGGTAAACGTCTTCGAGAACGACCCCCAAGTATCTTGTCCATTCTTTCTATATGTCGCAAAGGATTCAAGCATCTTCCCGGATCCCGCCGTCTGCACTTTCGAAGAAAGCTCAAGCCCGCCGAAAGCGAGAACCGAATCGTAAGTCGTATCGGTCAGCGGCTTCGCTGCAGCCTCAATCTGTTCCCTCGTAATCGTCACATATTCCGTCGAATCGAGCGACCATTCCACGCGAATCGAATCCGGCAGGGAATCCTTCGGGAACGGACGGTGATAGTGGATAAAGAGCGAATCCGCAATGCCGTCGAGATATTCCGAACTCGTGTAAGCCATGTCGAGCCCCGCATAGGTCATCGGCTTGCCCTTGGCATCAAAAACCATTACGCTGTCGGGAATCGGAACCGGCGGTTCTTCAAACACAAGTCCACGCCAGGAAACCCCGATCAGGTCATTTTCCATTGTCGTCACGGTAAAGAATGCGCTGTCACCGGCAGCATTCGGGTAGAGAACCGAAGAGCGGAAGTTCACGACGCCCTTGCCATCGACAATCCCAAGCGTCGAGCGACCCGTCACGCCAGCCGAAGCCGGATAGACTTCCAACCCGTAATTGCAGGTTTCACAGATTGCTCCGCTTGTCGGATCATACATCATCACGTAAGCTGCATAGTCCGAACCGCGATACAGGATGGAATCTTCGCTGATATCCCAGTTGCCGTAACCCGAAAGCTGGGTTTGGTAAGTGGAATCCACAAAGGCAATCGCCGGGAGCTGGAACGAAAGTTCAAGCGCCGCCTTGCGCACGGAAATGGTTCCCGTCATCGTCTGCGCGGTCATCGCAGAAAGCGGAATCGTCGCCCAGACGGTATCAATTCCACTAGGACCGACCGTCAAGCGGTCCGAGCTGGTGAGCGGAGTCGTGCCGTTCGAATCCGCAAACACGAGAAGCCCGTCGGTAAACGACACCGAATAGGACTCGCCCACCGCGCCTTCCAAATCGACATCGAGATATCCATTGTCAAGAGCCTCGCCGATTGCGCCGACATAGACCGGAATCCGCACGTCCGCCATCGCCGAAGTTTTCACCTTGTAAATATTCGGCGGCGTCACAGAATCCTGACCGTCCTTGGTCAAGACATCCAGGTTTCCCGCCACGCGGAACGACCAGGAAGTCTTTTTGCCGCCAATCGAAGCGACCAACTTATACGAGCCCGAGGGAAGCCCGACAATCGCCTTCTTATCGATAACCGGACGATACCAGTTCGAAAGATCGACACCGCCAAAGAAGATGCCGCGACCGCTCAAATGTTCCGACTTGAACCACGTCGAATCGTAAGTCGTCGCACCGTTCGAGAAGATGCTCGAACCCTTGTAGAGGTTGTAATTCATGTCAAGCCCGGCCTTCTCGATATCGGAACCGCAATAGACCTTCATATCCGTAGCCGATGCACCTAAGGCAATCGATGCGCAGTCTCCGTTGCCGGACTCTTCATAGCAGATTTCATACGCAGTTCCTTCGCCGACATAGGTCGTGTCCTTGTTGTACTTAATGCCGGAAGTCTGCTGGATATACATATTCGTCTTGATAATGACATTGCTCATCGTCGTTCTGCGATCGCAGAAGAAAATATCGATTGCATAGGTCTGTCCCTCGACAAGAGCGTTTTTGTTTTTATCAACAACGCGATCCAATTCCACATATCCCGGCGTTGCCAAATGAGCGCCGCCATTATCAACAGCAAGCTTTCCACCGATAAACACCCAAATATCGTCATCGCCCCGGAAAGTAAATTTCTGTCCCTTGCGATAAGTAAACTGCGCATGACTTTCAAAACAGAAATGCTGGTTTCTTTCAATTCCAGTCCAACGTTTTCCCCCTAGAGGCGAAACATCCCATTTCCATTTCACACCGGTTTCATCATCGGAAACAAATAATCCTTCGCAATCAATGCCTCCATCCCAACCCGGACCATTGCAGACATAGTCAATGTTTGAAATTCCTGCAGGAAGCGAACTTACGGCAACAGGGCCATCAGCCTTTCGAAGAGTTCTTGCGGCTGGCAACGGAGCTATCGCCACACCGTTCAAAGAATCCAGAAGAATTTTATCCTCAACTGGATAGAAACCACCTACCGTTGTTCCTGTTTTCATTTCATCGGAATCAAAAGACCATCTGCCATCATCCGCCCGCGCAAATGGCAAATCATAGCATGACACTTCATTTTTTCCCGGAGTATAATTGAAAAGCGAATTAAAATTTTCTTGAGTTCCAAAGCACCCGATGGCATTGGGTGTCGCAGCCAAAAGCGGCTTGTTGTTTGGTCCCAAGGTATCTTGGACAATTCCATGGTGAACGCCAACGCAATTCTCGGCCATTTGGCTAGTCTGCCCCTGATATTCAGAAAACAAAGGATTAACCGAAGCGTCCGTATCATAAATCAAAGCAGCCAAATTGTAGGTACAGTTACCATCCACCCCTGGATCCGCAGCAAAAAAGCCTTTATCTTCGTCCTTCGCGTCATCGGGCCACATCGAGACATCTGAGACAAAATAGATATTATCCCCCTTTGACGCAAACAAGTCTTTCATCGGGATTGCCGTCGGATTCGCATCTGCCGCGTCATACCCATCAACACCGATCATCTCGACCCGATCCGCATCGGTATCCCGAAAAACGACCACAGAGGAAGCTGGTTCACTCCCCCCGAACCATACATAATAAAACCAACCACAGCGATTCGGTTCAGGTGTCATAGCCGAACTTGTGACACCGCCGTCAAAACTGATCATCGGTAGAGAGCTATAC
>CAVKXR010000120.1:0-6896 GCA_963660275.1 Oscillospiraceae bacterium | reverse complement strand
CTTGTGGAGAATCCAGTTCTGCAGCCTGCGGATAAAGACATAGGCGACCTGGAACAAAAAAAGCAAGCGAAAGACGGGCAAAACCAGAAGCAGCGAAAGCACATAGAAACAAAAGACGAGATGCACCCGAGGCTTCGGGTAGAACGACCGGGACGAATAGAGCCTGTCGCAAAAAAGCGCAAACAGAATCGCGGCAAACAGCGGCAAGAGAAAAATGGCAGGTCGGATGACATAGGTCGAAACGACGAGGACCGCGGAAAAAAGAAGAAGCCCAAAAATTCCCCGCAAGAGAAAAGGCTTTTTCAACGGTTCCTCGGCCCTGCGGTTTTCTTCCCGAATCCACAGAACCGTAAAGAAGAAGAGCAGCGCAAGATCGCCCAGGGAAACCGTCGGACGCAAAAAATCCGATTCCGAGAGGAACCGCGAAGCGATTCCGTGCCACAGGAAAAACACGCAGGAAAAAACAAGCCACGGCAACCGGTGCCGCACACACGACCTGTCGCGAAATTCGACGAGAACCGTAAAGAGCGGGAACGCGGCAAGCAATGGAATGAAAGACTGTAGAACGAGTTTCAGCACGAAAGAAAAATAACAAACGAATTTTTAGGCGGACCGTCCGAAGTTCGTTTCCGCAAAATTTTGAATCCACTCGCGATGCCTTTCCGGCAGAATGTCCTGCATTTTCTCTGCCAGCTTCTTTCCAAAAGACGTCGCCATTTTTTTCGGATCGGGGATAATTCCGACACGTCCCAGGTCAAGCCTGTCCGCATCGTAGCACGTATCGATGGTCGCATCTCCGCTTGCATGTTCCGTCGTATGGTTCGCACACGCATACAGCAATTTTTCAAGCCGCGGCTCATCGAGCGTAAACCTCTTTCCGAAAAGCTTCCGGGCGAAATCCGCCCCGAACTTTCCATGCTCCTCGTCGTAGCTGTCCGAAACGCGACGCGAATCGTGAAACAGCGCAAAGAGCCGAACGACCGTCTCGTCCGCAAGCGTTTTCTGCGAAAGCAACAGCCCGTTAAATTCCACCTGGTGCCAGTGCAAAAGCCCGTGGACGGAATTTTCGCCTATCAGGCGGTTCTCGTAGATAAAGTCTTCGAGCGCGGAAAAGTCAATCGCTTCCATGTCACTTTCCGTAATAGGCCTTGAGTTCCGAAAGCTTCGAAAGCGCTTCGAGCGGGGTCATCTCTTCCGGTTTCAGGCGGCGAATTTCTTCAAGCAAGAGCTGCGGATTTTCATCGGGAGGGGCGAAGATGTCGGTCTGCGGCTTTTCCATCAGCTCCTGCCTGTGCCGCGAATCGCTCGGATCTATCTGCTGTTTCTCCAAGCGCAAAAGAATCTTTCTCGCCCGACGGACGACTTCCGAGGGAAGCCCCGCCATTTCCGCCACGTGGATTCCATAGCTCGAATCGCAAGCTCCCGGCAAGATCTTGTGCAAGAAGATGAGCCTGTCGCCGTCTTCTTTCACCGCAATCTGGTAGTTTCCCGCATGGGCGAGCGAATCCGCAAGTGTCGTCATTTCGTGGTAATGCGTAGCGAACAAGGTAATCGCCGCGCGCTTCGGATTATCGTGCAAAGTTTCGAAAATGGCCCAAGCGATGGAAAGCCCGTCAAACGTACTGGTTCCCCGTCCGATTTCGTCGAGCAGAACAAGGCTTCTTTCGGTCGCATTCCGGAGGATGTTCGCCGTTTCTATCATCTCGACCATGAACGTGGAAAGCCCGCGCGAAAGACGGTCGCTCGCCCCGACCCGTGTAAAGATTCGATCGACAACGCCGATTCTCGCCGACTCCGCAGGCACAAACGATCCGATTTGCGCCATCAGGACGATTAGCCCCGTCTGCCGGAGATAGGTCGATTTACCCGCCATGTTCGGACCCGTGATGAGCATCATGCGGTCCGCTTCCGGCGAGAGCGAAACGTCGTTCGGCACAAAGGGAATGTCCGGATTCGCCGCGACGATGACCGGATGGAAGCCTCCGCGAATTTCGATTCCCGTTCCGTCAAAGACCTCGGCGCGGGAATAGCCACGCTTGCGAGCGGCCGTCGAAAGGCTGTAAAAGACGTCTGTTTCCGCAACGGCGGAAGCGATTTGCTGAAGCTCGGTCCGGGAAGCGTTTACCGATTCGCGTAGCCGCGTAAAGATGCGATATTCAAAATCGTGGATGCGACTCTCCGCGCTGGAAATGATCGTTTCGCATTCCTTCATCTCGGGCGTGATGTAACGCTCCGCATTCACCGTCGTCTGCTTGCGGATATATTCCGGCGGAATCTTGTCCGAGTGCACTTTGGAAACTTCGATGTAATACCCGAAAACGCGGTTGTAGCCGACTTTCAGGGAATTGATGCCGAGCCGTTCCCGCTCGCGAGCCTCTAGCGAAGCGATCCATTCCCGCCGATCCTTTATCTCCGCGTTCATCCGGTCGAGTTCCAGGTCTGCGCCTTCTCGGATCATGCCGCCCTCGCGGACGGTCATCGGCAAGTCGTCGTTGAGCATGCGAAGAATCTGTTCGCCCTTCCCTTCCGCCGACAGAAGTGTTTCCGCAAGCGACCTGAACACGGGCGACTTCAGCGAGGAAAGCGCTTCGGCAACCTTCACCGCCTTCGACAGGGAGCGTCCCATGCCATACAGGTCGCGCGCATTCGCACGCCCGCTTCCCACGCGTCCCATCAACCGTTCCATGTCGAGAATTTCGCGGAGCGCCGTTTTCAGTTCGTCAAGGACAATCGGGTTCGAAACCAGTTCCGCGACCGCTTCCGAGCGTTCCGCAATCCGTCCGACAGAAACAAGCGGATGCGAAATCCATTCCCGCAAACGCCGCCCGCCCATCGCCGTCACCGTATAATCCAGAACGAACATCAGCGTACTTTGCGCATCGTCCGCATTCAGCGGGCGCACAAGTTCCAGGTTTCGAAGCGTCGCCGGATCAAGCACCATGTAGTCGCCCAGATCCAAAAGTTCCAAATGCGTGATATGCGAAAGCTCGGATTTTTTCTGGTCTATCAGATACCAGAGTATCGCGCCGGCAACACGCGCCTTTTCCGGCATCCCGTCAAGTCCGAGCGATTCAAGGCTCGCCGCGTTAAAGTGTCCGAGAAGAACATCGGATGCGTTTTTCAAGTCATAGTGGGATTCCTCGACGCTTGTCACCAAGACAGATTCCCCGCGGACAAAATCCTCGACGGATTTCGGAAGTTCCATTCCCGCGGGCAGGAGGATTTCCTTCGGCATCCGGCGAGCAAGCTCGCTTTCGAAATTCGGCAGGGGCGACTCCGAAACGGCAAGATATCCGGTCGTCACGTCGGCAAAGGCAAACGCAATAGAATTCTTTCCGGGAAGGACCGCGCAGAGATAGTTCGCCACCTTCGCATCGAGAATTCCCTCGTTCATCGACGTTCCCGCACTGATGACTTCGACGATCGCCCGCTTGACGATTCCCTTCGCGAGCTTCGGATCCTCGACCTGTTCGCAGACGGCGACCTTGTAACCGGCAGCGACCATCTTCGGGAAGTAACGCTCCGACGCATGATGCGGAAAGCCGCAAAGCGGCGTGTTTCCCGAAGCCCCGTTGTTCCGGCTGGTGAGCGTCAGACCCAATATTTTCGACGCTATCTCGGCGTCCTTTTCAAACAGCTCGAAAAAGTCCCCCATCCGAAAGAACAGGATGCAGTCGGGATTCTGCGCCTTGATTTCGTAATACTGCTTCATCAACGGCGTGCAGCTCATGGCGTCCCCATCGAAAGTTCAATCTGGGAAGGATCGGATTCCGGCGGATTCGAAGTCCCCGGTTTTTCATTCTGCGCATAATTCGGAACGATTTCGTTCGCGTTCAAAAGTTCCTGGAATTCGCGAAGCCGCGGCAAGTCCTCGGGAATCCGGTTGATGCCGAAATACTTGAGAAAATCGTCCGTCGTCACGTAGGTATAAGGATTTCCCACCGTTTCCGCCCGGGCGCCGAGAGCGATCAGCTTCTTTTCGAGAAGGCTCTTCAGCGGACCGTCGCAGGAAACACCGCGCACCTGTTCAAGAGCCGCACGGGTAATCGGCTGCTGGTAGGCGACAATCGCAAGCGTTTCGAGAGCCGCCTGGGAAAGTCTCCGCGCGTTCGCATCCGGGAACAGCTTCCTCACCCACGGATAATACTTGGCACGTGTCCGAAAGCGGTAACCGCCGGCCTGCTCCACGATTTCAAACGGAGCGTCAATTTTATTCAAGTTATCGTTCGCCAGGCGGAGCGCCTCGGAAATGGTCTTCGCATCCAGAAAGTCGCCGATGATTTCCTTCAGTTTTCGGAGCGTCACGACATCGGGTGACGCAAAGACAAGAGCCTGCACGATGCGCGCGAGATCTTCGTTCGATTCGACTTTCGGGAGTTCCGCTAGTTCTTCTTCTGCCATAAACGGCAATTTAAGAATTTTAGTCCGAAGCATCAAAGCGTTCCTTTTCCCATGTTCCGATTTTCTATTATTTCTGCGCATTTTTACGAGGTAGATTTATGAGAGATCTTCGTTCCAAAAAGACCATCGAAGGCCGCGAAATGGCGGGCGCCCGCGCCCTCTGGATTGCAACGGGCACAAAGCCCGAGGACTTCGGAAAGCCGGTCATCGCCATCGTGAACAGCTTCACGGAATTCGTCCCGGGACATGTCCATCTTCGCGAAGTCGGAAAAATCGTCGCCGAGGAAATCCGGAAAGCAGGCGGCATCCCGAAAGAGATGAACACGATTGCGGTCGATGACGGAATCGCCATGGGTCACGACGGAATGCTCTACAGCCTCCCTTCACGAGATCTCATTGCGGACAGTGTCGAATACATGGCGAATGCACACCGGGCAGACGCACTTGTCTGTATCAGCAACTGCGACAAGGTAACCCCGGGAATGCTCATGGCGTCCATGCGGTTGAACATCCCGGCGATTTTCGTTTCCGGCGGACCGATGGAAGCGGGACATGTCAAGCAGAAAGACGGTTCCGACCGGGCCCTCGACCTGATCGACGCGATGATCGATTCCGCGGACAACACGATTAGCGACAAGGAAGTCGCCGACATCGAAGCGAACGCCTGCCCCACCTGCGGAAGCTGCTCCGGCATGTTCACGGCAAACTCGATGAACTCTCTCACCGAAGCCATCGGACTTTCGCTCCCCGGAAACGGCACGATCGTCGCCACGAATGCCGAACGGAAAAAGCTTTTCATCGAAGCGGGAAAGCGCATCGTGGAACTTTGCCACCGCTACTACGACAAAGACGACGAAAGCGTCCTGCCGCGTTCCATCGCGACGAAGGAAGCCTTTGAAAACGCCATGCGCCTCGACATCGCCATGGGCGGAAGCTCGAACACGGTGCTGCACCTGCTAGCCGTCGCCCAAGAGGCCGGAGTCGATTTCACCATGAAGGACATCGACAGGCTTTCCCGCAACACGCCGTGCATCTGCAAGGTCGCTCCAACTGTTCACAACATCCACGTCGAAAACGTGAACCGCGCAGGCGGCATCATCGGCATCCTCGCGGAACTCGACCGAATGGGATTAATCCACCGCGGATGTCACACGGTCCACGCCAAGACAATCGGCGAAGCGATCGATTCAAACGACGTGACGAAGAACCCGACGGAAGAAGTCAAGAACCGCTACCTGGCAGGTCCGGGCAGAAAGTTCAACATCACCGCATTCTCCCAGGATTTCCACTACGATTCACTCGACCTCGACCGCGCAAACGGAGCCATCCGCGACGCAGCAAACGCCTATTCCAAGGATGGAGGCCTTGCCGTCCTGTATGGAAACCTCGCCATCGACGGTTGCATTGTCAAGACAGCGGGCGTCGATGAATCCATCCTCAAGTTCACCGGTCCAGCCATCGTCTTCGAAAGCCAGGAAGAAGCCGTCGAAGGAATCCTCGGCAACAAGGTCAAGGCGGGAGACGTCGTCGTCATCCGCTACGAAGGCCCCAAGGGTGGTCCCGGAATGCAGGAAATGCTCTACCCGACGAGCTACCTCAAGAGCCGCCATCTCGGAAAACTCTGCGCACTTCTCACCGACGGGCGTTTCTCCGGCGGAACGAGCGGTCTTTCTATCGGCCATGCAAGCCCGGAAGCCGCAAACAAGGGAAACATCGGTCTTGTCCGCACCGGCGACATCATCGAGATAGACATCCCGAACCGCACGATCAACGTCGGCCTCACCGATGCCGAACTCTCCGACCGCAGAAAGGAAATGGAAGCGAAAGGCGACAAGGCATGGAAACCGGAACACAGAAACCGCATCGTTTCCAAGGCGCTACAGGCTTACGCCGCGATGGCGTCCAGCGCCGACAAGGGAGCAGTTCGCGATTTGAACCTGATTCGCAAATAACGAAGTTTCGTGACTTCATATAAAGTAAGCTCGCCTCTGCGGGCTTATTTTGTGTGCAAGCGTCAACGATATGGATTGACAAACATCCAGAAAAATCGTATAATATTCCTATACCCCTATCCGTATGGAGAACTTCGATGAAACAATGCATGGATTCCGAAAACCTGCACCGTCGTCTCAAGAAAATTTTGGGACAGATCCAGGCGATAGACCGGATGATCGACAAGGACGTTCCCTGCGAAGACATCCTCTCGCTCATCAACGCGGCAAAATCCGCCCTGCACGGTTGCGGTAAAGTCGTTCTCGAAGGACACATCCGGCATTGCGTCCGCGACGGCATCGAACATGGAAACGCCGACAAGACGATCCAGAATTTCACCAAGGCGGTGGAACGTTTCGCCAATATGCGATAACACAAAGCTTTTCCGAAATTTCACGAACCTAAAACCTGTGCAATCCCAGAAGTTGAATTCCGGGATTTTTTTATTCGTTTTTTCATCCCTTGCCAAAATTTTCTTTTAAATCTAGTATATACATATACCC
>CAVKXR010000119.1:0-6930 GCA_963660275.1 Oscillospiraceae bacterium | reverse complement strand
CCTATAGCGGCGGACTGGATACATCCGTAATCATCCCCTGGCTGAAGGAAAACTATGACTGCGAAGTCATCGCTTTTGCCGCGGATTTGGGACAGAACGATTTTCCGAGCGAAGAAGCTCTGGAAAAGAAGGCTCTGGCGACGGGCGCTTCGAAGTGCTACGTGCTCGATCTGAAGAAGGAATTTCTGGAAGACTATGTCTGGCCGACGGTTCGCGCCGGGGCGAAGTACGAAGGAACCTACCTGCTGGGAACTTCCTTTGCGCGTCCGCTGATTGCGAAGTATCAGGTGAAAATCGCCCAGATGGAAGGCGCCTATGCGGTTGCCCATGGAGCGACCGGCAAGGGAAACGACCAGGTCCGTTTTGAACTGACTTACGCCGCACTGGATCCGTCTCTCACGGTAATCGCTCCGTGGAAAGATCCGAAGTGGGAATTCCACGACCGCGAAGGCATGATCGACTATCTCGATGCGCACGGAATTCCGCACACCGGCATCTCCAAGAAGAAGATTTATTCCGAAGACGGAAACCTCTGGCACCTTTCCCACGAAGGTGGCATCCTGGAGGAACCGGACAAGGAACACAAGTATGACATGCTAAAGCATACGAAGACCTACGAAAAGGCTCCGAACAAGCCGGGCTATGTCACGATTTCCTTTGAAAAGGGAACTCCGGTCGCTCTCGACGGCAAGAAGATGGGCGCGGTGGAACTTCTCGAAAAGCTGAACGCTATCGGCGGCGAACACGCTTGCGGTCTGATCGATATCGTCGAAGACCGTCTGGTCGGTCTTAAGAGCCGCGGCGTCTATGAAACTCCGGGCGGAACCCTGCTCTACAAGGCGCACGAATGCCTGGAACAGCTCGTTCTCGACAAGGAGACGATGTTCGAAAAGCAGAAAATGGCGATGACGTATGCGAACTTAGTCTATAACGGCGAATGGTTCACCCCGCTCCGCCAGGCGATGGATGCATTTATCGCGGAAACCCAGAAGGTGGTGACCGGCGACGTCCGTCTGAAGCTTTACAAGGGAAACGTCATCCCGGCGGGCATGAAGAGCCCCTACAGCCTCTACGATATGGACCTCGGCGGTTTTTCCGACGTGGAAATGTACGACCAGAAGGACGCTTCGGGATTTATCCGCTGCTTCGGCCTTCCGCTGAAAACGCGCGCCCTTTTGCTCGGCAAGAAGACGAATGTCGATTTCGGCAAGGTGAACGTCAAGAAGAAATAATCCGTCTAAATTGGAATAAAAAAGGCTTCGCTATGCGGGGCCTTTTTTGTATATGCTATAAAAAGGTTTTCGCTTTGAAGAAGCATGCCCTTTGGTTTTCCAAGAAAAGGCTTTGCGTTTTGAAGTCGAATGCCAATTTTCAAAGAACGTCACGATCCCTTCGTATAGGAGGCTATATGGAACAGATTACGGCAAAAAAAATCTCGACTGGCCATGTCATTACGATTACGCTGGCCGCAGCTCTTGGCGGATTTCTTTTTGGGTTTGATTCGTCTGTCATCAACGGGGCGAACGGTGCTCTCCAGGTTAATTTCAACATGAGCGATCACGAACTCGGGCTTGCGGTTGCGCTGTCGCTTATCGGTGCGGCTGTCGGCGCCTATTTTGCGGGTCGCTTGGCAGATGCGTTTGGTCGCGTCCGCTGCATGATTGCGGCTTCGGTGCTCTTTCTGGTGAGCGCAATCGGTTCGGGGATTCCTTTTGGCGTTCCCGATTTTATCGTCTGGCGCGTTATCGGCGGCGTCGGCGTTGGCATGGCAAGCATTATCGCACCGATCTATATCGCGGAAACGGCTCCGGCGGAATGGCGCGGACGGCTCGGTTCCTTGCAACAACTCGCTATCGTCATTGGAATCTTTGTCGCGCTGCTTTCCAACTATGTAATTGTCCGGATTGCGGGTTCTGCGGGAAACGTGATGGTCGGGAATTTCAAGGCGTGGCAGATTATGTTCTGGGTCGAAATTTTGCCTGCGCTTCTCTACGGGATTGCCGCTCTCCGGCTTCCGGAATCTCCGCGGTTCCTGATTTCCCAGGGACGCTTTGACGAAGCGAAAAAAGTCTTTGAAAAAATCAGTTCCGAAAATGTGGATGAACGCGTTGCGTCTGTCCAGAAATCCTTCAACCAGGAAAAGCGCCATCATCTTTCCGACCTGTTTGAATCGCTTGCGAGCGGCAAGAAGCGGATATCGCCGGTTGTCTGGGCGGGGCTTGGGCTTGCGATTCTCCAGCAGCTTGTCGGTATCAATGTCATTTTCTACTACGGGACGATGCTCTGGCAGAGCGTGGGCTTTGGCGAAAGCGACGCATTCCTTTCGAGCCTTATCAACAGCGGCATCAACCTGGCGATGACGGTTGTCGCGATCCTTCTGATCGATAAAATCGGGCGCAAGTCCCTGTTGCTTATCGGAAGCGTCGGGATGTCCTTTACGCTGGGAGCGCTTGCGCTTTGCTTCCTTCTGGGTGGCGTGGGAGGAAATCTCGGACCTGTTGCTGCGAAAATCGCGCTTGTGGCGGCGAACTTCTATGTCGCATTCTTTGCGGCAACTTGGGGTCCTGTGATGTGGGTGATGCTCGGTGAGATGTTCAACAACCGCATTCGGGCGGTGGCCATTTCGATTTGCGGCCTTGCCCAGTGGTTTGCGAATTTCCTGGTCACCTGGTCGTTCCCGCTTTTGACCGGGCACAAGGGAATCGGAGTCGGCCCGACTTACCTGCTCTATACGCTTTTCGCTTTTGTCAGCATTTTCTTTGTGGCGAAGTTTATCCGGGAGACGAACGGGAAGCAGCTCGAAGAGATGTAAAATGTCATTGCCGGGCTTAGCTCGGCAAGCTCGCTAACCTGTCATTATCGTGCTTGACCCGGCAATCTCTGTGAACCTGTCATTATCGGGCTCGACCCGATAATCTCGTGCAATAGATTCCCGTGTCGGGGCACGGGAATGACATGGGGAATGACATTGTAGTAAGCCGGGGAATGGCGACGCAGACTGTCTTTGTCGGGCTTGTTCCGACAATCTCAAAATGGTTGATTCGTTGAATGGTTCTTTTTGAATGTCAAAGCCTGTGGAAAAAGAGCATCAGGTCTTCGAAGGTGCCGTCGTTTTTGCGGTAACATTTCGGGATGGTGCCGAGATTTTCGAATCCTAGCTTTTCGTATAGGCGGATAGCCGAAACGTTGGACTTGACGACCGCGTTGAACTGGAGAACGTGAAACCCGCAGGCTTTTCCCTGGGAAAGGCTGTCTTCGACCAAAAGCTTGCCGATTCCCTTGCCGCGGGCTTCCTTGGCTACGGCGTAGCTCGCATTGGCGATTGTTGCGCAGCGCCCGATATTATTCGGATGCAAAATGTAAAGGCCTAGAATTTTGCCGTCTTCTTCGGCGACTGCGGTGAGGTCTTGCCCAGCGAAAAAACGATCCGCTTCGCTGTCATTTTCAAAGCCGCTCTCTTGCGGAAAGGCGTTTGCCGCTTTGACGACTTCGTTCCAGATGGCGCGCATTGCGGGGACATCTTCTTTGGAAAATTTTCGAATTACAATTGGCATCTTGTGTCCTCGGCCCAAAAGCTAGAACTTTTGCCCAAAGGAATTTTCGAATTTGAAATTTTTATGGAGCGGAACGCCTGTATCGGTAAGGTCCTTGCGGATATTTATCTCGGAGATTTCTGATGGCGTTTTCTTCGTCGGAATTCGTAAAATACGAACCGCGCTTTTTTCCATTCATGTCGTAGATGCGGTAAGAGCTTGCGCTCTTTCTTTTATTCGGAATGGAAATTTTTTCTGTGCCGTTTGCGGAGAATGTGAGATAATCCACGTTAAAGTAGGGCTCTTCGACCAAAAGCTTTAGCAGATGCTCGCCCTTGGATATTTTGGAAGTCTTGCCGGTGACTTCGGTAAAGTTCGTGAAGCTTCCCGTGTTGGGTACTGCGACGTGCGCGATTTCGGAACCGTCGATTTGCAGGGAAAATGCCGCTCCGTCCGTTCCCGAAGCGACCCTCGCGGCAAATTCGAATTCCCCGGAACTTTCGACGGAGACGGAAAAGAGAATCCATTCGCCTTTTTGAGTCCATCCGTAAAAAAACGCTCCGCCTGCGCTGTCGATTCCCGCGTTGTCTTCCCGGTAGAGATTTGCCGGAGCATCTTCGGGATTGGTGTCGTGAAAGGCGACACCTTGTCCTCCGCGATCGTAATTTTCCGCTTCGATTTTCCCGGGGATGGAAATCCTTTCGAGAAATGGCGTGCTGTTTGCGGCTACGGTGTCGCTTTTTAGCAGGGAGAGCATCGTTTGTGCGTAACGTTTGCCTAAAAGCTGGTAGCCTGCGTTGTCGAAGTGCAGGTTGTCGGAGCCGCCGCTGCAATCCTTGGAACTTACGACGTGGGCTGTCGGGATTTTATTTGGGAGCGCATCGATCTGGTTGTTCGCTGCGGAACATTGTCCGCCTTGCAACGCTTCGCCGACTAGTAGCGGAACGCTGTCCGCGGAAAGTTCGAGGTCGGAAAGCATATCTTCGTAAACCTTTTTTACTGTTTGTGCCCAGGTGTCGCTGTAGGCGTCGGTTTCCCCTTGGTGCATGAGGATTCCCTTGATGACGCCGATCTGTTTCGCTTCACGCGCGAGATCGATTATCCGCCCGTAGGGATTTCCTCCGTAATCGGCGGCTTTCTGCTGCATCCAGGATTCTGCGCTGGCGAGATAGCTTTCGTATTGCGCCTTGTCGAAAATCTTGATGCTAGAACCGGCGACTGCGACGGGAATGATTCCGATTGTCGTATTCGGAAGACTGTCGGCGAGGGTCTTTCCGAAATAATCCGCCGGGGAAAGCCCGGTATTGCAATGGAACAGCGGGGGAACGGCGACGCTCCATTCCCCGAGAGTTCTTCCCATGTCCGGACACGAGACGGAGGCGAGAACTTGAAACCGTTCGTTTTCGATTTTGTTTTCGGCGATGACATCGGCTTGGCCTTCCATGTTGGATTGCCCGAACGCGATGTAGATGTGGAAATTCGGGTCGGGTGCGGCAAGCGCCATTTGATATGCGGCGAATAAGCCGAAGGCAAGTATCTTGTTCACGGGGCGGTTCCTCGGTTGGAGTTCGGTTCTCCTTGAAAATTAAAACAAAGTTTTGTACAAATGAAGACGCGGAATGAATTTCTGTTGTTAAAAATTAAACGCCCGGATTTTCTTGTCCGAGGCGGGACCGTCAAATTTATATATTACCGGTATGATTTTTTTCTGGATTGGCTTTTTGGCTTTTGTCGGCGTGATGCTTGCGTTTGACCTCTGCGTCTTGAACAAGAAGGATCATGAAATCGGGGTTGGCGAGGCGCTCAGGTGGACGGGCGTTTGGATTTTTCTCGCCCTTCTTTTCGGTGTCTTCATCTTTTTTGCCTATGAACATCACTGGCTGGGAATCGGCGTACACGCCGGAGCGTCTCTCTCGGGCGTGGATGCCTTTGTGGAATATCTCACGGGATATGTTCTGGAAAAGTCGCTTTCCCTGGACAATATCTTTGTGATGGCGGCGATATTTTCTTACTTCGGAATCCCGAGGCTTTACCAGCATCGCGTGCTTTTCTGGGGAATCCTCGGGGCGCTTGTCTTGCGGGGAATTTTTATCCTGGGCGGCACAGCGCTGATTTCGCGTTTCCATTTTTTGATGTATTTCTTTGGCGCATTTCTCGTCTTTACGGCTATCAAGATGCAATTCTCGAAGACCGACAGCGAAGTGGACCCTTCGAAAAATATCGCGGTGCGCTTTGCCCGGAAATTTTTCCCGGTGACGGAAGAACGCCATGGACACGACTTTTTCTTAAAAAAGGACGGCAAGCGTTTTGCAACGCCGCTTTTCCTTTCGTTGGTCGTCATTGAAACTTCGGACGTACTTTTTGCCGTCGATAGCATTCCGGCGGTTTTCGGTGTGACGCTTGATCCGTTCCTTGTTTTTACGTCGAATATCATGGCGATTCTGGGATTGCGTTCTCTCTATTTTGCGCTGGCGGCGATGCTCGGCATGTTCCGCTTCTTAAAAAATGCGCTGGTCATCGTTCTCGCCTTTGTCGGGATAAAGATGCTTGCTGCGTCATTTGTGGAATTGCCTAGCTGGGTCAGCCTAGTCGTCGTCTTTTCGATGATCGGGCTTGGAATTTTGGCGAGTGTGCTGTTCCCTGAAAAGAAAAAGGATGCGTCGCGTTGATGCTTTATACGCCTTACCGGGATTTTTTGACGCGGGAATTTCCCGCCTTTCGGAAAGTTCGGAAGTTGCCGCTTTCGGGCGGTATGTCTTGCCCGAATCTCGACGGAAACCGCGGTCGCGGAGGCTGCGCCTATTGCAACAATAAATCGTTCAGCCCGGTCTGGGACAAGGCGAGCGTTTCTGTCGAGGAACAGCTCCGGGAATTTGTGCCGAAGCTCCGCAAAAAATATCGGGATGCGGGAATCCTCGCCTATTTCCAGCCTTATACGAATACCTACGCTCCGGTGGAAAAACTCCGCCAAATCTACGAGCCGGTTTTCGCCTCGGAGGAAATCGCGGGCGTCGCGATTGGGACGCGCCCGGATTGCGTCGCAAACGATGTCCTGGAACTTCTTGCCTTTGAAAATTCCCGGAAAAAGGTGATTCTGGAATTGGGGCTTCAGACGGCAAATGACGAGACTTTGAAGCGTATCGGTCGCGGACATTCGCTCTCGGATTTTGAAGATGCGGTCAAACGTGCCCATGCGGCAAACCTGATTGTGACTACCCATGTGATTCTCGGGCTTCCCGGCGAGACGATGGAGGATTTTTTGCGAACAGCGGAAGTCGTCCGCGACTTGAAAGTTTCCGCGGTGAAGATTCACCCGTTGCATATCGTGCAAAATACGCGACTTGCAGATTCATTTGTACGAAACGAATTTTCGCTCCTTTCGTTCGAAGAATACTGC